>JAFYZZ010000010.1 GCA_017548445.1 Bacteroidales bacterium
CTCGAACTGCAGCTCGCGGCCGCCGTTGAAGAAGAAGGTCACGTGGGCGTATTTCTCCGTCTCGGCGATGCGCAGCTGGCGCTTGCCGGCCTTGGAGACCGTCTCGCCCAGGGTGTCGTTCACCAGCTCCTTGTCGAAGAGAATGTGTACGCCGGTGAAGGAGGCGTCGTAGGGCGTGAGGCAGCAGTAGTAGAGCGGAATGGTGTGCATCCCCTCTTCCGGCATATCCTTCTGCGTGAGGACGGTGGTCAGCTCACGCGCGCGATCGTTGCGGAAGTTGTAGAAGATGATAGCGTCGCCTTCCTCCACCTTCGCGAGCGGAGCGCCGGCGGCGTCGGTGATCACGATGGGTTTCACGAACTCGTCGGTCACGTCGGCGTCATAGGACGCCTGGATGCCCTCGAGCGCGGAAGTGAATGCGGCGCCCTTGCCTTCCACGAGCAGGTCGTATGCCTCTTTCACGCGGTTCCAGCGCTTGTCGCGGTCCATCGCATAGAAACGGCCGCAGACCGTGGCGATCTTGCCGGTAGTCTCCGCCATCTTCTGCTCCAGCTCCTCAAGGAAGCCCTTGCCGCTGCGCGGGTCGGTGTCGCGGCCGTCCATAAAGGCGTGCACATACACCTTGTCCAGGCCATATTCCTTCGCTACGCGCAGGAACTCGTACACGTGCTCCAGCGAGGAGTGCACGCCGCCGTGGGAGGTCAGGCCCATCAGGTGGAGCTTCTTGCCGGAGGTCTTCACATAGTCATAGACCGCCTTGATCTCCTTGTTTTCCAAATACTTATGGTCGCGGACGGCCATATTGATCTTCACGAGGTCCTGGTAGACCACGCGGCCGGCGCCGAGGTTCATATGGCCGACTTCGGAGTTGCCCATCTGTCCGTCCGGGAGGCCGACGTATTCGCCGCAGGCCTGCAGGTGACCATAGGGATATTTCTCGCGCAGGGCGTCGATCGTCGGCGTTCCCTGCGCCCAAATCGCGTTGGAATAATCGTGTCTGCCCTCGCCCCAACCGTCGAGGATCATCAGAAGTACTTTTCTGTTCATATCAAGCATTGTTTTAGTCAGTTAAACCCCGGCCGCGGAGCATAGCGGCGGAGTCCGGCTCGCGGCCGGCGAAGCTCTTGTAGAGCGTCATCGGCTCCTCGCTGCCACCCTTTTCCAGGAAGGTTTCCTTGAATTTCTTCGCCAGTTCCAGGTCATACGGTCCGTCCGGCGAGGCGGCGAAGATGCTGAAGGCATCCTTGTCCAGCACCTCGGCCCACAGGTAGCCGTAGTAGCCCGCGGCATAGCCGCTGGAGAAGATGTGGTTGAAGTAGGTCGAGCGGTAACGGTAGGTGATTTCCGGAATCAGCCCGATCTCTTCGGCGATCTGCTTCTCGAAGGCGTCGATGTCCACGCCCTTGGTGCTCTCCAGCTCGTGCCAGCGCATATCCAGGATGGACGCGGCGCAGAGTTCGGTGGTCATAAAGCCCTGGTTGAACTTCTTGGCGTTCAGGATCTTCTGCACCAGTTCCTCCGGGATGGATTCGCCGGCGGCGTTCTTCGCATATTGGGCCAGCAGCGAAGGCTGGAAGGCCCAGTTCTCGTTGAACTGCGAGAACATCTCCACGAAGTCGCGGGTGACGTTGGTGCCGCTCACCGAAGGATAATGGCACTGGGTGAGCAGGCCGTGCAGGGCGTGGCCGAACTCGTGGAAGGTGGTCTCCACCTCGTCGATGGTCAGATAGTCGTCGGAGAAGTTGCAGACGTTCACGATAATCGGGCGGACTTCCTTTCCGTCGGCATCGAAATACTGCTCGCGGACGTTGTTCATCCAGGCGCCGCCGCGCTTGCTCGGGCGGGGCTTGTAGTCGGTGGTGAAGATGCCCAGCAGCGAACCGTCCGCCGCGGTGACCTTGTAGGTGCGCACCTGCGGGTTGTACACAGGCACGTCTTTCAGTTCCTCGAAGTTCACCCCGTACAGGATGTGGGCGTTCTTGAAGATGCCGTTGCGCACGCTGTCGACCTGGAAATAGGGCTTGGTAAGTTCTTCGTCCAGGTCGTATTTGGCTTTGCGGACCTTCTCGGCGTAATACCACCAGTCCCAGGGCTCGATCTTCGAACCGGCCGGGAGCTTGCCCTCCTTCACTTCTGCGTCCATCACGGCCTGCATATCGGCAAGTTCCTCCCTGGCTTTCGCCACCGAAGCCTTCATAATGCCGTCCAGGAAGGCGTCCACCGTCTGCGTGTCGCCCGCCATCTTGTTGGCCAGGATGTAGGCCGCGGCGTTCGGATAGCCCAGGATCTTCGCCTTCTCGGCACGCAGGTCCAGCACCTCCAGCAGCAACTGGCGGTTGTCGTACTCGTTGCCGCGGTGGCCGCGGGAGGTATAGGCCTCGTTGTACTGACGGCGGAGTTCGCGGTCTTCGGTGGAGGTCATCTTGTCGGGATAGGCGGCCACGCTGAAGCCGAACCTGTCCAGGAAATCGTTGGACTCGGCCAGGATGTTGTTGCCGATCTTCTGCGTCTTGGCGGCGATGTCGGCGTTGATCTGGCGCAGGCGCGTCTGCTGCTCCTCAGGCAGGCCGATGCCCTCACGCTCGAAGCTCTCGAAGGTCTTCTTCAAGACCATCTGCTGCTCGCGCGTCAGGCCGCTCTGGTCGCCGTTGTACACGGCCGCAACGCGGTTGTAGAGCGCCTTGTTGAAGGAAATGTTGTTGCTGTGCTCGCTCATCAGCGGGATGGCCTTCTCCTCGACGGCTTCCAGCGCGTCGGTGCGGTCGGTTTCAGTGACGTTGTAGAAAACGCCGGTCACCTTGGCGAGCAGGCGGCCGGAGAGCTCCAGCGCCGCGATGGTGTTTTCGAAGGTCGGGGCGTCGGGATTCTCCGTGATCGCGTCGATCTCGGCGGTCTGTTCCTTGATGCCGGCCTCGATGGCAGGCAGATAGTCTTCGGGAAGGATCTTCTCATAAGGAGGGATGCCGTACGGCGTATCCCACTCCGTAAAGAACGGATTCGTGCGTTTCTGGCAGGCGGTCATAGCAAGGATGATGGCTGCGAGGGTAAAAACTCTTTTCATTTATTGTTGACTGATAATAATATACGTAGGGTAATGGTCGGAATAGCCGTTCAGGAACTGTCCGCCGGAGAAGGTCCGCAGCGGCGTGCCGGCGTAGCGGCCGTCCTGCTGCGTCAGGAAGGGTTTGTCGAAGACATAGCCGTAGTGGAAGGCGTCGCTCTTGCAGATGCCGTAGCCGGCAGCCGGGCTCGCAAGGGCCCTGTTCACGAGGATCACGTCGTAGATGTTCCACTCGCCGTGATACTCCTGCGAGCCGAAGCCGTCCTTGTGCATACGCAGGAACGGGGAGAAAAAGTCGCCCTCCCCCACTTCCTCGATCCTCTCGCGGCCGTGCAGGTACACGGACATACTCTTGTCCTCCGGATTGTCGTTCATATCACCCATCACGACGATCTTGATGCCGGGATGACGACGCTCCTGGTCCATCGCGTCCGCATAGACGATCTCCGCCCCGCGGCACCGCAGGTCCTCCCCCTTGTCGCCCGAGCGGGACGGCAGATGGAGGACGTAGAAGCCGAACATCTCGCCCCCCAGGCGGCCGCGAACGAACAGGGCGTCGCGCGTCTTGAAGGAGCGCTGCTCCTGCGGGGTCTTCTCGAAGACGATGTCGGAATTGAAATCGAACGGCAGCGCGTAGGACTCCAGCAGTTCGAAATCAGCCGGCCGGTAAAGCAGCGCACAGTCGATGCCGCGCACGTCCGGGCTCTCGTAATGCACGAAACGGTAGCCCTCGGCGGCAATCTCGCTGCAGGCGGTCAGGTCGCGCAGCACGCGCTCATTCTCCACCTCGGCCAGACCCAGCACGGCGTGCGGGCGGCCGTTTTCCTGCGCCATCGCCCGGATGACCGAGGCGATGTTGGAAAGCTTCTTCGCGTATTTGTCCTGCGTCCAGTTGTTCTCCCCTTCCGGCAGGAAAGGCTGGTCGCTCTTGCCGCGGTCGTGCTCGGTGTCGAAGAGGTTCTCCACATTGTAGAAACCGATGACATAGGCATCCTCCGGCACCCGGGTCACACAGGAAACCAGGATTACGACAAGGCAGAAAAACAAAAACAGTTTCTTCATCTTCCGGATTCTAATGGTTCCACCACCAGGCTGCGTCGGCGGGATTCTGTTCCTCAACGGTCTTCTGGATATCGGCAGGCAGATTCACGAAAAAGTCCACGCCCACCTTCTCTTCCAGCTTGTCGATGCTCAGGGCCATCGACTTCTGGATACTTGTGGCCTTGTTCTCCACATTGTCGAACCAGAAGGCGGCCGCGCTGTAATTCTGGTTCTTGTCGCGCCGCAACAGGGCCTTGTAATACCCCGTCGGCACGGTGACGCGCTTGCCGTCGGCGTCGAGGACGTATTTGTCGCTGCCCTTGACGGTGCAGCCGGTCACGACATAGAGCGTGTCTGTGTCCGCGTGCTTCGCCCAGTCGCGCACCTTCCCTTCCAGGATGGCCCAGGCGTTGGAATTCAAGCCGTTGTGCTGCGGGGTCATATTGGTGCCGAAGAAGGTCTCCAGGTTCACCCGGTAGCTCCAGCGGTCGGCCGAGGGAATCTGGTGCCCACGGTCGAACATCCCCGCATTGCCGGCCTTGTAGGCCGTCGGCAGATAGGGCTGCTTGTCGCGTGCGAGAAGCGGGTTGAGTGTGAATTTCTCCGTCCGTTCACCGGTACCGATGTTGCCTGCGCAAAGCGGATAGGCCACCCAGGAAGATACGAGGTGGTCATAATCCCAATAGGCGGCGTAGTTGCGGCTTCCGTCGGGGAAGGAGTGGATCAGCAGGTCCTGCCCGTCGGAAGCGGAAGTGGCCGGGAGTTCCAGCCAGCCGGCGCTTGTCGAGGGAACTTTCCTGCCGAGCTTGTAACTGCCCGCCGTCTTGGAGACGAAATACGCGGGCGTCGTGCCGCCGGCCTCGATGGTGCCGTTGTATTCGCTGCGGAGCGTCATCATCGTCACCGTGTCGCCCACTTTCAGGCCCAGTTTGGAGAAAGACTGGTCGTTGGAGCCGACCTGCTTCTCGCAGAGGCCATAGACATACACGAAACCCGTGTCGTCCACGAGGAAGAAATTGCCGTATTCCTCATTCTCGATGGAAGCGATTTCGCCCGTCAGCTTGTACCAGGTGGTCTTGTCCGCCTTCTTTGCGCGGAAATCCCGGATGGTGAAGCGGGGCGCGCCCGCCTGCGCGACGCTGATCCGGGCCGACTTCTCCCCGGCCACGATGGTCAGGGTCGCCGTCCGCGGAGCCTCATCCGGATTCTCCAGCGCGCTGACAATCAGCGTCTGGTAGTTATCGGACGGGCCGCCGGAGGTGGGCGTCACGGTGAGCCAGTCCGCGTCGGAACGCACGGACCAGTCCTGGTTGGTCAGGAAGGAGACGTCCTGCGGGCCTCCGGCCGCCTCGACGGAGAGCGAGGAAGACAGGACGCTCAGGCTCGGCACGACGGGCTTGGAGCAGCCTGAAACGAGGAGTCCCAGTATGCAGAACAGGGGGAAAACCTTCAAAACTTTCATAACTTACAAAATTATGGTTTTTCCCGGAAGAAAGCAAAAAAAGGAGCCTGCTCGTAACGGGCAGGCTCCTTCGGGACAATAGATAAATATTATTCAGCAGCCGTGTGGCTCACGTAGAACGCGTTCTTCATCTGGGGGTTGCCGTTGTAGGAGGTCTTCGGGCCCACCACGGTGATGGTGTCGCCTTCCTTCACACCCAGTTTGGTGAGAAGGTCCTGTCCGGACTGTCCGCTGAGGACGGGAACCAGGCCGTAGACATAGATCTTGCCGGTAGCGTCCTCGATGTAGAAGTTGCCGTACTTGTTGTACTTGGTGTCATCGTTCTTGTCCATCACTATGCCGCTCACCGTACCGGTGACCATAAACAGGTCGGAACCGTCCTCAAGAGCGTTGAACTTCTCGCAGGAGATGGGGGTGACGGAGGTGTGCTCCACATAGTAGGCGTTCTTCATCTGAGGGTTGCCGTTGTAGGAGGCTTTCGGGCCCACCACGGTGAGGATGTCACCCTCCTTGATGCCCTTGGCCGTGAGCACGTCCTGGCCCGACTCGCCGCCGGCCTCGGGAAGGAGGCCATAGACATAAGCCCTGCCGGTCTCGTCGTTCAGGTAGAAGTTGCCGAACTTGTTGTACTTGGTGGCGTCGTTCTTGTCCATCACGATGCCGGTCACCACACCCTTGAGACGATACAGGGCGCTGCCGTCCTCGAGGGCGTTGAAGTCGCCGGCCACGATCTCGACGATGGAACCGGTCTGGGCAAGGGCCTGCTGGCAGCTGTAGTCCTTCTTGCCGTCGGTAGTCTTGAAGGTGATGGTCGTCTCACGGTCGCCGCCGTTATTCGGAGCGGCGAAGAAGGTCACGGTGTTGCCCGCGAGCGAGGCGATGGACAGCCAGCTCTTGGCGTCCTCGGGGATCTCGACATACACGCCGTTACCCTTGTTGGCAAGCGTGACGGTGAAGTTGCCGCCTTCGATAGGCAGAACGGCATCCTCAGGATCGATGGAATCCACCTTGATGAGGGACTTGTTGATCTTGAGCACGGTCACGTCCACGAGCTCGACCGTACCGTTGTAAGTAGTCTTCGGACCCTCGACGGTGATCTCGTCACCGACCTCGAGGCCCCAGCTCAGGAAGTTCTTCGTGTTGCCCTTGGAGTCGAGCGTACCGTAGATGTACACCTCGCCGGTGCCGTCGTTCAGGTACCAGTTGCCGTAGGTGGTGTTGACGATGCTCGTGACGGTACCGGTGACGCGGTAGGTCTTGCTGTCCGGACCCGCCAGGATCTCGGCGCAGGTGGCCGGGGATACGCTGGCGATACCCTGGATGACGTTGATGCGCTGCACGGCGCCGTTGCATTCCAGCAGGATCTCGGCGGTACGGCCTTCGGCGGCGTCCGCGGAGAAGGTGATCGTGTTCTCACCGGCGGCGCCGGAGAGCGGGCTGACCGTCAGCCAGGCAGGAGCGCCGGAGACGGACCAGGCGTAGCCCGACTTGACCGTGATGGGGGTGGAACCGCCGGACACGGGCAGGGAGACATACGAGGAAGACACCTGGATCTCGCTCAGATAGTGGGATCCCTCTTCTTTCTGGCAGCCTGCCAGGACGGCGAGGGCTGCAACCAGGGAAGCGAAAATATATTTGGCTTTCATATGGATGTCCGTTTATTAGTTGAACAGATACTTGAGACCGATGGAAGCATACCAGCACTGGCCGATACCGTGATTGTAGGTCCAGGTCTGGGTGTTGCCGCTGATGGCGGGGTTCGTGGAGAAGGTCGCGTAACCGTCGGCGTCGACGCCTTCGAACTTGAGGATGCGGGCGTCGGAACCGATGGCCGGGTTGAGGTACTTGCTCACGCCCCAGCTGGAGTTGAACAGGTTCAGCAGGTTCTTGATGTCGACGTTCAGCTGCAGGGTGTTGGTGGAGCTGCCGATCTTCACGGTGAAGTCGTGCTTGTAGCTGAAGTCCACGCGGTGCACCCACGGGGAGTACACGGCGTACGGCTCGGCGTACTGGCCCTGATGCTTGCTCAGGTACTTGTCGGCGTGCACGTAATCCATAAAGCGGACGGCGTCGTCGTTGGAGACGAAGCGGAACTGGTTGGAAGAAACCTCCGCGTCGGTCGGGATGTACAGGGCATCGTAGTTGTAACCGTCGCCGTTCATATCGTTCAGCATCATATAGGAGTAGTTGTAACCGCCGCGCCAGGTCTCATAGATCAGGCTGAAGTGGTTGCCGCTCCTGTCGTCGTGGGTCGCGGAGACGACCACGCGGTCCGGCGTCATATACTGGGAGTTGTGGATCGGAATGTAGTTCGGACCCTCGGCCGTCGGCACATAGGTGAAGGCGGACTCGGCGTCGGAACCCGGCATACCGGTGACTTCCTTGGAGACGGAGTGCGTGTAGGCCGCCATCAGGCTCAGGCCCTCGACGGGACGGGCGTTGAGGGTGACGCTGGCGGACCAGCCGTAACCCTTGCTGGTGTTCTCCAGCACGAACGCCTTGGTGTTGTTGCGGTAACCGGCAGGATAGATCGGACGGTTGTCCACGCCGTTGAAGCGGGCGTATCCGCCCACGTTCGGCATACTCCAGTCGCACACGGACACCGCGTTGACCGTCTTGTTGTAGATACCTTCCACACCGATGGACATCGGGAAGGAGGTCGGGAAGGAATAATCCACGGCCAGGGAGGTCTTCCAGACCTGCGGCATACGGAATTTCGGATTGATGGCAGCGATGCTGCTCGGGACGGTGCCGTCTTCAGGCTTGACGGTGCTGGGATAACCCAGGCCGATGAGTTTCTGGAGCAGGGCGTCGATCGTGGCATTGCCGCTGGCGTCGGTCACGAGACCGCCGTTGAAGGTATCCATCGAGAACCCGTTCTTCGCGGCGTTCTTGGCATTGATCTCGGCGCGGTACTGCACCAGACCGCCGTTGGTAGGCATATTGGTGAAGAACACCAGAGGCAGACGGCCGGAGAACAGGCCGGTACCGCCGCGGACCTTCAGGCTCTTGTCACCCAGGACGTCCCAGTTGAAACCGACGCGCGGGGACACGGTCACCTTGGCGGTAGGCCACTTGCCGGTGTCGATGTGCTGCTCGGTATAGTCGTAGGTCTTGGGATAATAGTTCAGCTTGTAGATGGCGGCGTTCGTCATCAGGTCGTTGTTGTTGAAGAACAGACCGTCCAGGCGCACGCCGGCGGTGAGCTTGAAGCGGTCGCTGACGTTCCACTCGTCCTGGCCGTAGATGCCCGCCTTGTAGAAGCGGACGGCGGCGGCGGGACGCTGCTCCCCGTCATAACCGTAGGTCAGGGTAACGATCTCCGGGGTGGCGCCGTTGAGGAAGTCGCTCACGGAATCGTAACGGTAGTAACCCGTACCCTCACGCATATAGTGGTTGTCGGCCAGCTGGTACTCGAGGCTGGCACCGGCGGTAATCTTGTGGTCGCCGGCGTAGTAGGTCAGGTCGTCCTTGATGTTGATGTTGACCTCGTTCACGGAGTTGGTCCAGGTGAAGAGCTCGTAACCGAGGGCCATATAGATGTTCGGGGTGGCGCCTTCGGCACGGATGTCGCCGTCCAGGATGTCGATGAACGGGAACTCGGCGGAGTTGCTGCCGCGCACCGGATTCTCGACCTTGGAGTAAGTGGCGAGGAACTGGTTGGACAGACGGTCGCTCAGGCGGCTGTTCAGGTCCAGGGACCAGGTGCTCACGCTGTTGCGGTTGGAATACATCGAATTCGCGAAGGACATTGAGTATTGGGACATACGGGCGCCGGCCATACGGGTGCCGCCGTCCATCGAGGATGCGTTCGGGCTGTTCCAGGAGTTGTTCAACGTGTAATTGTAACGCAGGGCCAGATGGTGCTTGTCGTTGATGTTCCAGTCGATGCGGGCAAGGAGCTTGGTGTTGTTCTCGTTGGCCGGGAAGTCGGTCCAGGAACCGGTGTCATAGCCATACTTGCTCTTGACGAAGTCGGAGACGCGCTGCAGGTCGGTCAGGGTGGTACGGGAAATGTAGTTGTCCGCATCGGCCTTGCCGTTGGTGGAACCGCGCCAGCGGTTCACGACGGTCGGGACCATCGACTGCTCCGCATTCACGAAGAAGAAGAGTTTGTTCTTGACGATCGGGCCGCCCAGGGTGAAACCGTAGGTGGTGTTGCGGTCCTTCTCGCGGGCCCCGCCGATCTGCTCGCCGTCCACGGTGTCGCCGCGCATATTCTCATTGCGGTGATAGATGTAGGCGGTACCCTTGAAGGTGTTGGTACCGGACTTGGTGATGGCGTTCACGCCGCCGCCGATGAAGTTGGTCTGGCGGACGTCATACGGCGAGATCACGACCTGCATCTCCTCGATGGCGTCGATGGAGATCGGGCTGCCGCCGCCGACGAGACCGCCGGAGAGGCCGAAGTTGTTGTTGAAGTTGGCACCGTCGACGGTGAAGTTGGCGGTACGAGGGTCCGCACCCGCGAAGGTCATTCCGTTGCCGCCGTAAGGGGACAGACGGGTGACATCGGTAATGCTGCGGCTCACGGTAGGAACGGCGGCGATCTGGGTGCTGTTGATGTTGGTGGCAGCGCCGGTCTTCTCCGTGGCGAACTTGGAAGAAGCCGTGGAGATGATGATCGCTTCGCTCAGCATCTCGGTGTCGTCGGACATCGTGGCGTCGAGGGCGTAAGGCTCAGCGAGCTGGAGGGTGATGTCCGTGTAGGTGACGCTGTTGAAGCCCAGGCAGCTGACCTCGACGGTGTAGGGACCGCCGGCACGCATACCGTTGATGAAGTAACGGCCCTCCTCGTTGGCAACCGCATAATACTGCGTGCCGGACGGCGTGTGGACCGCGACGACTGCCGCGCCGGCGACGGGCTCACCCTTCTTGTCGACGATCTTGCCGTTCAGGGAGGAGGTGGTCACCTGCGCAAAAGCAGACACAACAAAAAGCATTGCCGCGAAAGACAGCAATAAACTCTTGATGGTTTGTTTCATAACTGTTTGATAATATGATAATATTGAACTTTGTTCAGGCCAGGTTCGAATACGCGGCGCAAAGATAGTTCAGTAAAACGAAACGGACAAACCCTTTCCCGTTTTTTTATCAACAATTATTGTTACCTTTGCAGTCCAAAACAACCCACGAGGACAGATTTGATTGCTTGCAACCTCGTCAAAAATGCTAAAAAAAGATGAACCACCTGTTTACATCGGAGTCCGTCTCCGAAGGTCATCCCGACAAAGTCGCCGACCAGATTTCTGATGCCATCCTGGACGAATTCCTCCGGCAGGACCCGGAGGCCAAAGTCGCCTGTGAAACCTTTTGCACCTCCGGCCTGGTGATCGTGGGCGGCGAGGTCTCTTCCGAGAGCGCTTACGTCGACATCCCCGCAACGGTGCGCCGCGTGATCGCGCGCATCGGCTACACCAAGGCCGAATACGGCTTCGACGCTGACTCCTGCGGCGTCATCTCCACCATCCACGAGCAGAGCGCGGACATCCACCGCGGCGTCGTGCGCGAAGACCCCGACGGGCAGGGCGCCGGCGACCAGGGAATGATGTTCGGCTACGCCAGCACCGACACCGAGGAGTATATGCCCCTCGCCCTGTCGCTTTCGCACAAGCTGCTGCAGACGCTCGCCGACATCCGCCACAACCACCCGGAACTGATGCCCTACCTCCGCCCGGACGCCAAGGCGCAGTTCACCGTGGAATTCACTGGACGCCGCACCCCGGTGCGCATCCACACCATCGTGCTGAGCACGCAGCACGACGAATTCGACACCGACGACGCACGAGCGCGCGCACGGATAGAAAAAGATGTAAGGGAGATCGTCCTCCCCCGCCTCATAGCCACGCTGCCCGAACGGACGGCGAAGCTCTTCGACGGCAGCTTCATCCTGCACGTCAACCCCACCGGCAAGTTCGTCATCGGCGGCCC
>JAFYZZ010000011.1 GCA_017548445.1 Bacteroidales bacterium
GCCTGAGCCTGCGCGAGCGGATCGTTCTTCTTCGCCTCGGAGGCCGCATCGGCCGCCTGCTGCGCCGCTCGGCGGCGGTACTCGGAAACCGGATCGCCCAGCATTTCTTCCAGCCGTCCCTCCGCAATTTTCACCTCGGACTCCGGAATATCGCATTTCTTGACCGTCTCATAAACGAAACGGGTTGCGCCGAGGTAGGTCGTGTCCGCATTCTCGCCCGCATCGTCCCACAGCGCCGCGGAAGCCCGCTGTTCCAGCGTCACGCGGGACAGCGAGTCGATGTAGTGAAGCCGGTCGCCCATCGCCGCCACACGGTTGTCCGAATCCTGCACCTGGACGTTCCCCAGCATCAGGATATCGTTGGTGTTCCGGTAGTAATACAGGCTGTCGCTCCAGGATTCCTGGCTCGCGCCCAGCCCGTGCACGTCGTCACGGAAAAAGAAGGTCTCGGCGTTGCGCCTGTACCATCCGCCGCCGGCGGAAAGCATATTGTCGTCTTTCCAGAAGTCCACATCCGTGACGAAGTCGGCCCGCGCGGCCTCGGAATCGTAATTCAGCGACGTCGTCTTCACGAACACCGAGTCCGCGAACATATTCACGTTGCCGGTGAAGGTGAACAGGCCGATGGAGTTGAAATACATTCCCTCGTCGCTCTCGATGATCTGGCCTTCCTCGCTCATCATCGACGCCCCGCCCCGGAACACCGCCAGGCTGTCCTTCGTGTTGTAGTCCAGGATGCGGGTGCGCAGCAGGTTGTCCCGCTTGTTGCGCAGCTGCACCACCCCGCCGCGGAACTCGGCGAGGTTGTCGTCGATCACGTAGTCCAGCTGCTCGCTGGTCAGCACGGACTCTCCCTGCATCAACTGCACGTGACCGTAGCAGTTGATGAGTTTTTCGTCCACGTGCCAGAGGGCGGAATCGCAGGAAAGATAGGTGCCGTTATGCAGGAAAGTGGGTTCCACCGCCCTGCGCGCCATCTTGCCGTCCGTCTCCACCTGTTCGAGGTATTTGGCGTTAAGCAGGCGTACCAGCGAATCCGCCTGTCCGGAACCGGACTGGGCGGACAGCGGAAGCACGGCGCATAGCAGGGCCGCGCAGAGGATCAGGAGTCTTTTCTGATTTTTTGGGACCATCCTTTCCGGGAGAAATCACAGTCCCCGAACAGGGGGTCTATGATGATATAGCTGGTGTCTATCTTCTTGTCCAGGAATTCGTTGATCGCATTGTTCGCCTGCTGGTCCTGCACCAGGCCCAGCAGTTCCGTGTAGTCCGACTCGAATGAGGCCGTGTGCGCCGGAACGATCTTGTCCAGGCGGACGATCTTGTACACGAGATTGCCGTCGCTGCCTTCGTTGTCCAACGAGACGATGGGCTCGGAAATCTCGCCCACCTGCAGGTCCTGCACCGCGGCATAGTCCTGCGGCTTCATCTGGTCGATCTCGAAATAGGCGGAGCCGGTGCCGGGGTCGGCCATCTGGCCGCCGTTGGTACGGGTGGCCGGGTCTTCGGAATAGAAACGGGCGGCCATCTCGAAGGTGATGGTGCTGTCCAGGATCGCGGTGCGAAGGCTGTCCAGGCGTTTGAACGCCTTCTCCTGGTCTTCCGCGGTGTAACTGGGTTTCAGCAGGATGTGGCGGGCGTTGAACATATCGCCGCGCTTCTCTATCACCTCGATAATGTGGAAGCCGTCGGGCGTCTCCACGATCTGCGAGACGGTGCCGGGTTTCAGGGACATCGCGGCGTCGGAGAAAGCGGGCCAGAAGATGGTCTTGGAGGCCATACCCAGTTCGCCTCCCTTGCGGGAACTGCCCGGATCCTCGGAATACAGGCGTGCCAGGGTAGCGAAGCGCTCGCCGCCTATGATGCGCTCCCGGATGGACAGGAGACGTTCCTTGACGGCGTTCGCCGCCGCCTCCCGGTCGGGATACACGCAGATCTGGCTCATCTGGTACTTGATAGGCACCACCGGCAGGGAAGCCACGTCCGCGGTGTCGAGATACTGCTTAACGTCATAAGGAGTGAGGTCGGGGAGGTTCTTGGCGATCTCCCGCTGCTCCTGCTGGGCGAGGGTCTGCTCCTCGAGCTGGTCCCGCCATTCCTGGCGCAGCTTGTAGAGCGGCTTGCCGAAATACTCCTCCAGTTCGTCCTGCCCGCCCGCCATCGTGAGCGTCTGGGCCGAATACTGGTCCAGCTGGGCCGTCACCTGATTCTGATCCACGGTCAGCGAGTCCACGCGCGCCTGGGAGACGAGCAGTTTCGTCTGCATCATATTCTCGAGCACCTCGCAGCGGAGGTTACGGTCGGAGGAATACCCCTGCACGCGCATCGCCTGCACCTGGGACTCCACTTCCGACAGGGAAATCATCTCGCCGCCCACAACGGCTACCGTCTTGTCGATGACACCCTGGTATTTCTGGGCCGAAGCAAGGGCGCAGACGCACAGAAGCAGCCCCGACGCGGCAATTTTCAAGCGTTTATTCATTCTCGTAGATCACAAATTGTTTACTTTCGAGCGCATTTTCAAGCAAGTCCTGTTCCAAACTCTTCATCAGGTCGTGCTTTCTTGCGCTCATCAGGATGTCCCGGATGCGGGACGAGCAGAAATCGAGGGGGGCGGGACCGGTCTTCCGGATGTCGCACACGTAGGCGACCATCAGGTCGTCGCGGTCCGTGGGCTGGTAACGGATCTGGTCGCCCTTCAGCAGGGCGAGCATCTCCTGGTGGTCCAGGCTGAAGTACCGGGCCAGTTCGCTGGCGTCCATCCAGGTGTCCGAACCGTCGAACCAGCGCAGGGCCGAGGACTTCGCCAGCGTGTCGGCCCGCTGGACGTCGCTGTACTCCGACGAGCGCATCATCTTCAGGATGGCGTCCTTGTCGGGCGAGTCCTTCATCACGTCCACGAAACGCACCTTCAGGACGGGGCGCTTGAGCTCGAAATCGTCCGTGTGCGCCTCGTAATAGGCGCGCACCTGTTCGTCGGTGACCAGGGTGTCCAGCCGGTCGTTGATGTAGCGCTGCTCGTAGCGGTATTTCAGCAGCGAGCGGCGGAAACTCTCCAGGTCGGCGGTCACATCCAGTTCGGACTTGGACAGTTCCCGCTCGGCCACTTCCAGGTACAGCAGGTCCATCGCCCAGCTGTTGATGTACTGTTCCGCCAGCCGGACGCTGTCGGCAGCCGGAATCATATTGGGGATGAAGCCTTCCAGCTCGGACTTGTAGAGCTTGTGCTCCCCCACCTTCGCCACTACCTGGTCGTCGTGGACGAGGGAGGAAATGGCGTTGCAGGAGCCGAGAAGCAAAGGCAGCAGTATGAGCAGTTTCCGCATATCCGGCAAAGTTAACAAATTATTCTCAATTGCCGTTTTCAGCCGCAAGGGCTTCGATGATGGCGTCGATGGCATCGGTGATCTGCCGGCTGGGCGCCGTGCAGTTGTTCACCAGCAGCGAGAAGATGATGGTATGGGAGGGGTCGCCGTCGGAGGCAAGGATATAGCCGCTCAAGGAGCGCACGCCGTTCATCGAGCCGGTCTTCATATGCAGCCGGTCCTTGAACTCCTGCTCCGCGTCGGGGAAGCGGGTTTCCAGCGTACCTTTCACGCCGGGAACCGGCAGCGAGGCGAAATAAGCGTCCCACACGGGCAGGGAGGTCATCCTCTTCAGGAAACGGACGAAGAATTCCGGAGATACGTAGTTCTTCCGCGACAGCCCGCTGCCGTCGAACTGCTGGCAGGCACCGTCCGTGCGCAGGCCCAGGGAGCCGAACGCCTCTTCCGCGGCGTCGGTGCAGTCGTCGGGACCGGTGCCGCGGCCGGTCTTCAGGGAAATCATCCGCAAAAGGGTTTCCGCATAGAAGTTGTCGCTCTCGCAATTGGTGTCGCGCACAATCTCCGAAAGGGCGGCCGAGCGCGCCGAACCCAGCACGCGGAGCTGCTCACGGTCAGCCGCGCGTTCAGTCAACTCGCTGTAAACCAAGTTGGTACGCACGAGTCCGCGGGACGTAACGTCACCGTATCCGCCCTGGACGGGGACTCCCCTTTCCTTCAGGTAATTGCAGAAATAATAGGCGCAGGTGTATGCCCCGAAGAGGTTGGAGCACTCCAGGGTGTAGCCGCGCCGGTCGATCGGGAACGAACCGGCCACCTCGCCGAAGGGGCCGAAGCCGGTGTTCACGTAATAGAGCGTGTTCGAGGAACGGGCCGCCCCGGTCGTGGCGCTCACCGAAAAACGCATCCAGGGCGTCTCGGGATAGCGCGGACGCACGGTGGGCGCCGCCCCCACGGATGTACCGGGGGTGACGTAGAAGTTCTGCGCGTTCTCGAAGAAATTGAGTCCCAGCGGGCCGGCGCCGTAATTGGTGCCCAGGTCGTCGAAGGTCCAGCCCAGGTTCTGGGGCGTGGTTTCCGTGAAGAAACGGGGATCGCCCAGCACGCGGCCCTCGATCCGGACGATGCCGGCGTCGGCGAGCAGCTGCGCCCAACGGCCGAAGGTCGTGTTCAGCGGGTCGGCGCAGTCCGTCCGGGCGCCCGTGGTGGGGTCTCCCCCGCCGAGGATGTAGAGGTCCCCCTTCAGCACGCCTTCCTCGATTGCGCCCGAGCAGGCCAGCTGCGTTTCAAAACGGAAATCCTCGCCCAGCATATGCAGGGCAAGGCCCGTGGTAAGCAGCTTGACGTTGGAGGCCGGCACCAGCTTCTGCCGGATGTTCACCGCGGCCACGGTGTCGCCGTCCATCTTCTGGGCGAACACGCCCACGAGCGAGCTGTTCAGCGGCGCCTGGCGGCAGATCCGCGACACGGTGCGCTGCGCTTCCGTCGACGGGGGATAAGCAGCAGTCGCGCTCCAACCGGAAAGCAGAAGCGCGACTGTCGTCAGGATGATTATTCTTTTCATTGGACCGCTTCCTTCACGGCAGCGCTGAGCTTCTCGTAAAGGGCGTCGGTCCGGGTAAGGACCTCCTTGCGCAGTTCGTTGTAGTAGGCCTTCTTCGAGCCTTCCGGCTTCACGTTCACCTTGTCGCGGAGTTCGTTGAACAGTCCGATGGCCTCTTCCATCAGTTCGCTGACGCTGCCGTCGGTGACCTTGGGATTCACGCAGGCGACCACGGAGCAATCCTCCACGAAGGCGCTCAGCACATACTCGATGTCTTTCTTGATGTCTCTAAGATTCATAGCTTTCTGATTCAATTTGGTGCAAAGATACAACTTTTTTCAGAAATCATCGTTACAGCACGCTGTCCACCGTAGTAGTTCCCTGCTGAAGTTCAAGCCGCCCGGTGAGGGTAGCGTTCTTGAGGCTGACGAAGGTGCCGTTGGCTTTGTATTCGGCGGGAATCGTCTTGCTGCCATAATAGGTGACGCCGTCGTTGTCCACCACCTTGAACTTAAGTGCTTCTTCCGTTGTGGTATTCTGGTTGCGCAGGGCGACGAAGATGGGTTTGAGGAGAATCTCGGAGTCATTATATTCCTGGACGACCTCGACGGGACCGGTCAGGGCTTTCCCGTCCAGGCTTTGGGACTGTACCAGCCCGCCATTTGCCGCTTCAATCAAAATGCGCTTTGCCGGGATGGGGGTTATATCGCCGGTGCCGTCTTTCTGGTAGCGGAAACTGAGCCGGTAGATGCTTTGCTGGTTCTCGAAAGTCGCATTCTCCGTGGTCAGGGAGGCTTTGCCCGATTCCGTGTCGACAGCAGCCCCCGTTACCAGGACGTTTTCAGCCATCGTATAGTGATACCGGTATTCGACCGATAAGTTGGACTGCCCGGAGGTATGATAATCACTCTTAAGGAGTACCCCCACCTGTCCGGTATAATCCCAGTCCTTTCGCGGTGTAAGCAGGGTGAGTCTTGTGATTCCGGGCTCGATGCCGGCCGCGGTCACGGTTCCGCTGAGCGTGGCCTTGTGGGCGTCCGTCTCGTCGGGGCTTGCGGTCAACTTGCCGATGTAGTTCATACCGAGATAGACATAGACAGGATCATACTGCTTCCAGATGGATTGAAGGACCGTCGTCGTGGTTTCGTCGCCCTCGCCGATGGCCAGCCCCTTCGTAGCCACGTTCTCCTTTATGGCCCGGATAGTGACCGTCCAAACAGAATCCGCCTGAACGCCACCCGTGTCGGGTTGCCGCCCGACCATATCTTCCTCCTTCAGGCACCCGGATAAGGCCACGACCAAGGCTGCAAAAAACAATATACTCCTTTTCATTTGCTACTCTGCCAGATAATACGCCTTCCCGGCCGGAATTACACTTCCGGAGAATGGATAGAAGTTCAGTATTCCGTCCACGATCCCCAGCACATACACGGTTTTCCCGTCAATCTTGCCGTCGCTCACGGCTACAGCCGAATCAGATCCCTGCAGGATGTTCACGGGATAATAGTGTAGATCTGTGGTGCTGGTTAACGTCAAATTGATTGTCTTGCGGGTATCTGTATCTGCAGCCGTCTTGTCGGACACGATGACGACCGCCATTCCGGCCGGAATGATATCGCTCTCGGCACCGATGCGGTAGAAAACGAGATCCTCCGAAACCTGGTAGGCCAGCGTCCCTTCCGGCAACTGCCAGCTCCTCGTCCCGTCATAGAAAGTGGTCACATATTTTGTCTCGCCCATCACCGTGGCTTCCACAGCCTCCGGCAGGGTTATGACGGAAATGCTGATGTCGTCTACGTAAAGCCAGTTTATACGATTAATACCTGCCTTGATGCAGGCGTACCTGGCCTCTTTCGGCAGTTGAAAAGAGTATCGGCACCAGCGATAATCCGTAACGTCGACTGTCAACACCCCCTGAAAACCGGTCGATATGTCGGGCGTCGCTGACCAGCCCGCAGTGAAGTCGGCAGAAGTTATATCGACTATCGTCTCTGAGGTTAATTCGGTGTAAGGCTTGGCATAAAAGGTGAGGATCTTCGGCGAATCGCCCTCCAGCAGCGGGGAGCGCAAATACTGTGCGCTTCCGTCGTCAAATTCAAAGCCGTATGCTCCCCCGTGCTGTTCCCGCGTAGTGATTCCCGTGCGGCCGTGTCCGTTCTCAACGCGCCATCCGCCCATTCCGCTCTCGAAATCCTGGAAGTGCGGCAGGGATTCCATCGGGCCTTCCGTAAGGAAGCGCACCGTAACAAAGTTGCTGGCGCCGGTGCTATGTAACGCCTTGACGCGGAAATCGTAGGTCGTGTTGGCCGTCAGGCCGCTGAGCGTGAAGGAAGAGCCGCTGACCGCCGTTTCGGCCGACCATTCGTCGCCATCCGCCATCTTGTACTGGCAGGCATAACCCGTGGCGCCGGACGGTCCGTTCCACTTCAGCTTGACGCTCTGGTCTCCAAGTTCATCCACGGACAGGTCCGTCGGCTTAGCGAAATCGGAATGGGCTACGAATTCGAAATCATCCAGGTCAAACCAGTAATTGTTGGAGATGTACTTGACGGCGATATACTGGGTCCCAGTGGGGAACGTGTTCTCGTATCGCTTCCACTCCGCGTTCTCCGCGGTAATAACGTCCCCCCAGTGGAACGCCGTGATATCGCGGGTGGCGGAGTAGCCCACCTGGAAAGTCTCATTACTTTGCGACCAATGGTTCCTATAGTAAAAAGAAACGTCGATACTTGTATCATAGGGCAGTGCGGGTGAAATCAGGTATTGGTCCTTCGGGTTTACCTCATAGCAGCGGAATTGATAGCCATAGGCCCCGTCGTGCCTTGCTTCGGCATAGATGCCTGTATAAATAACATTGTAATACGTGTTGATGTCGACCTCGCTCCAACCGGGCATCCCGTTCTCGAATCCTATGGTGTAAGGAAGGTTGACAGCTGTGAGAAACCGCAGGATGGAATAGCTGCTCTCATTGTTGCCGTAAAGCGTCTTGACCCGAAAGATATATTCTGTATAGGTGGACAACCCGGAGACGGAGGCGGTTGTACTGGTTGTGGTCGTCAGGGCCGACCAGTTCGCATCATCCGCCTTCTTGTACTGCCAGGCATAGCCGGTTATCGTGGGATGCGTGCCTTTGGGGGGGCTCCAGGAGAAAGCGGCGGTATTGTCAGTAGCACTGGTCATAACCAGGGCGGAAGGATTGCCGTAAGGATTGGGAATGAGGTTGAGCCGGATATCGTTCCGCATCGTAGAAGTTGCTCCTTTTAGTGTTTCATTCAAATCCAGGGGATTACTGGACGAAGCGCGGCGCGTTTTGTTGTCGGCATAATGATACGTGAACGTATTCCCTGCGGAGTGGGTACTCGACGACTCGTAACAACAGATCATCAGGTTGCTGTTGCCGTCGTAATTGAAAGGAGCGTCCAGATAGACCGTCACCCA
>JAFYZZ010000012.1 GCA_017548445.1 Bacteroidales bacterium
GAGAATCCTAAAACGGCGCGCCCCGCAGCCCGGCTGCAAGGCCGGGCAACGGGGAAAAGCGCGCCAGACTTAAGAGCCTGGGCCCGGCACGGTGTGCCGGGGCGCGTGAGCAAAAAAAATAATCCGGCGAAGCCGGAAAGATTTTTTTAAAAAACGAAGTTTTTTTAATTTTTTAAAAATGACTTACAAGGAGATCTTCGAAATGGAGGACAACAACACCTGCAAGGTGTATCTGCACCTGGAGGGAACCTTCCTGCGGGCCCATAACCAGTCGGCATACCTGTTGTGTCGCGACGTGACCGCCTTCAAGGTCTCCTGGCGCGTTATCAAGAAGGAGAACCGCGACGATTATTCCGTCGGGTTCCCCTTCGAGGCGCGCGGCAAGTGGCTGCACAAATTCGTAGTGAAAGAGATCAGCCCGGACCACAAGTTGTACGAGATCACGGCCCTGCAGCCGCTCAACGAGCCGGAGTACCAACACTGGTGCGAGATGGCCCGCGCATTGTCCATCGATCCGAAGCAACAGCATTCGCGCGTGACAAGGCTGATCGAGAGCCAGCCCGTGTACAAAACGGCGCAGGATGTGATGATGCAAGTGCTGGATATCAGTGCAAATGTGAGCAAGCGCCGTACCATCGTTGGGCAGCGGGCCGCCAACCAGGCGATGGACCTGTGTATCGGAATGTTGCATTTCTACGATGCGCCGGACCGCGCCGCCGAGGCCATCCGCCTGCAGATGCTCTGCCGCGACCTGTCCCTGATGCTGTATGTCCTGGAAGAGAAGAAAGAGTGCAGCCACCGCGCATATGCGGAGCTGACGGAGCGGATCGATTCGATCCGCGGCCAGGCCGGCGCGCTCGCCAAGTCCGCGAAAACTGCTGATACTAACTGAGGAACGGTCCGGGGAGTCCGGAGAGAACCTCTTTTCTATACTGAAACGTCAAGGCCAAGTAAATATGGAACAAAGGATTCAGCGTCCCACCGATTACAAAGGTTCGTGTCTGCCCATTGGAGCCTTCCGGGCTCCCGCTGGGGAGAGGTCGGCATTTAGCTGTGCCCACAAGGCCTTCCGGATGCCGTACTGGCTGTGGACGCTTTCCAGTCTTGTATTTTTGCCCGCCGCGGGCTACCGTTCCGGTACGACTGTCAACAATGCCGGCCTCAATGGCAACTATTGGTCGTCGTCCCCCTACAGTACTGCCACGAACGCGTACAACGTCAACTTCAACGCGGGCGGCGTGAATCCACAGAACAACAACAACCGGTTCAACGGGTTTAGTGTTCGTCTCGCCCGAGTATCCTTTGAGTTCATCGTTCCGACCGCCAATGACCGTTCCCTTTAAATAATCAACTCCAGATACCGGGTATCGTTCTGGGCCGGAGCGCCCAGACACCTCCGGTCCCGAGCGCGAAAGCGGGTGCCTGATGGCCAGCACTCCCCATAGTGGGCGGCGATACCCGTCCTGGAGTTTTCATCTATTTCGTTATGTCCATTTCCCCTACATCCGGTCCGTGGAGCGTGGAGCGGCGCACGCAGCGCCCCTTCAGCGAAGCGATGGGCGCCGAGCGCTACCGGCAGGCGCTGCAGGAGGAGTTCCGCTCGCCCGAGGTTCAGGCGTGGCTGGAGCTCAACCTGGGCGAGCTGCTGTTCGACGCCTATAAGGAGGCGCGCATCAACGGGCGCAACAGCTACGCGCAGGTGAATTTCGAGTGCGACCTCGGCCACAACCTCGCCGTGCTGCGCCGCGAGCTGCTGGACGGCAGTTACAAGCCGCGGCGCTGCATCGTCTTCACCGTGGACCGGCCGGTCAAGCGCGAGGTCATCGCACCCGCATTCCGGGATATGGTGGTGGGACATCTGCTATGCAACTACCTCTCGCCCATCTTCGAGCGCCATTTCATTGCGGACAGTTACAGTTGCCGCAAGGGAAAGGGCACGTCCTACGGGATCAACCGCCTGGAGCACCACCTCCGCAGCGTGACGCAGAATTACACGCGCGAGGGATGGGTCCTGCAGCTGGACCTGCGGGGATTTTTCATGTCCATCGACCAATGCATCCTGTATGACCGCGTGATGCACACGCTCGCGCGGGGCGGGCACCGCGCGGATGCGATGTATCCGCTGGCGGCGCTGCTGGTGCGGGTGACGGTTTTCACGGATCCGACCGTGGGTTGCCACGTACGCGGCACGCGCGAGGATTGGGACGGGCTGCCCGCGTCGAAGTCCCTGTTCAACTGTCCGCCGGGGCGCGGGCTGCCCATCGGGCACCTGACGAGCCAGCTGTTCTCGAACGTGTATCTCGATCCGTTGGACCAGTTCGTGAAGCGGGAGCTGAAAGCGCGGCACTACGGACGCTATGTGGACGATTTCTATTTCGTTACCCATTCCAGCCGGGAGGCGCTCGCGCTGGTCGAGCCCATCCGGGCGTTCCTGCTCAAAGAGCTTCACCTGAAGTTGCACCCGCGAAAGATCCGCCTCAAGCGGGCGGTGCAGGGGGTGCAGTTCCTCGGCGTCGTGGTCCGGCCCGGGCGGCGGATCCTCTGCCACCGGGCGCACGTACTGATGACGGATTCGCTCCTGGTGGCGCTCACCTTTTTCGAAGACATCCACCTGATCGGGGCGCGTCTCCGCTCCTTCCGGGGATATCTTCTCGACAAATGCGACCGGCAGCTCCTCGCTGCCGTTATTATACCCACCGCGGGATTATCCATTCCATCTCCCGCAAAACCCCCGGAAACCCG
Organism: Bacteroidales bacterium; assembly: GCA_017548445.1. The sequence goes on from JAFYZZ010000012.1 coordinate 2,743, forward strand.
CTGCCCCCCAGCGGGTTTCCCTTTTCCCTTCCCGCCAAAAACGGGTCTAGAAGATTTCGCCGCTCCAGAGCATCTTGAGGAAGTCCAGAACATAGACTATTTCGATGTCTTCGGCTTTCCTCGTAACAGGCTCCAGAGACACGAGAATAAGCCGGCAATCCGGGTGCTCTTCTTTAAAAGCCCGCAAGCCTGCTTTGTGTTTGGTCTTTACCTGTTCGGAAGATTTGATTTCGATGGCTACCTTGGCATCCCCCAAAACGACATCAACCTCCTTTTTGTCATATGTACGCCAGTAAGAGATGCTTTCCTTTTTGTCGTTGTACCCTTTGTATGCAATGATTTCCTGCATCACGAAGTGCTCGAAAGCATGCCCGTAGTCATCGGTTCCACGGGTCAAGGAATGTCGGCCCATCAGATAGTTGGCGAGCCCCACGTCAAAGTAATAGAACCGGGGAGCCTGAATTATCTTTCGTTTCACCGCTTTCCTGTATGCGGGTATTTCATAACCTATCAATGTATCATATAGAATTTGGAAATACGCCTGGACGGTTTTGACTGACACACCACAATCAGACGCTATGTTTGAATAGTTCAGCATTTCACCATCTGAAATGGCGGCAACCTCCAGGAAGCGCTCGAAGGCATCAAGTTCCCGAACGGCCCCTTCTTCGCGTATTTCCTCATTTAGATACACTTCCACATAAGCTTTTAGGCGTTTGGTCGCATCGGGGACCATATAATGACGGGGAAGCATTCCGTTTTGCACGGCACGGTCCAGCTGAAAGTCCGGGATTTCCGGCCACACAAGCGGATATAGAGTTTCCGGGATCGCTCTCCCTCCGAGGGTATTTGCCCCAGATTTCTTCAACTTCCTGGCACTGGATCCGCTGAGAATGAACCAAAGCCCTTTGTCAACCATCAGGGAATGTACTATATCCAGTAATTCAGGAACCTTTTGAATCTCATCTATGATGACGAGCGTCCCTGCCGGTTTATCCTGGAGTGCCTCTTTCAATGCATTGGGATTCCTTTTAAAGAATTTCCGCAGCTCCGGATCAAGCAAGTCGTAGTAGATTTCCCCTTTGAAGCATTCTTTCAAAAGGGTGGATTTCCCTGTTTGGCGCGCGCCAAACAGGAACATTCCCTCGTCCAGCCTACTTTTGACATCAAATAATCTCGTATACATATAGCGCCGAAAATTTTGAGTATACTCCAAATTTTTCTATGAATTTGTGGAGTACGGTCGCAAATTTAATAAAGATTATTTGAATACCAAAACGCCTGGTGCTACTGCTCCCGCGCCTGGTTGTTAATACAAGAACCCGAACATCCAGAGCGGAACCTGATTGTCGAAGACGTATTCCAGGTTGTCTTTGACCACATATCCGTCTTTGACGTCTTCGATCTGCTTCTTCCCTTTGTTGCGGCCGCCCACCTCGAAGGTCTTTCCTTCTATCTCAAAATCCGAGACAGGAGACTCCAGCGTTTCATATTTCTGCTTGGCCCAGCAGAAGAAAACTGCGGGGACTTTCCCGCAATTTTCCAAAAAAGTTGCGGAACTTTTCCCGCAATCCCGCCGAAACGTGCTACTGCTGCCGCGCTCCTTCGTCATTCGCCGGCTCGACCGGCGAATCTCCCCCCTGTCATCCTGAGCACCCCCTGTCATTCTGAGCGCAGCGAAGAATCTATCGCACCCTCCAGCCCCTCCCCGCCGTTCAGAATCTTTTCAATTTGCATCCAATAGAAGAAGGCTTCGGGACGGAAAGCCTTGATTTTTCCGATGACGGGGTTGATGGGTCCGTCAAGTTTTACGGAACGAAGGTCGAGGGACGGATCAAAGTGCTTGATTTCGTTGATGCCTTTCTTGAGCAGGACGGAGAGGTAGGCAGCCTTGGAAGCATTGACGATGGCGGAATAGTGGTTGTACCTCTCGCTTACAATCAAGTTGCCAATCTGCTTGATGCCTTTCACGAGCTCTTGATATTCAAAGCTCCGGTCATTGGTAAAGATGCCGGTACAGATGATTTCGGCAGTCTTGTAGATGTCTTCCAGAATGGGTGTAAGGTCACGACTGTCCATCCGGCGGTAATCCAGCTCGATGGGGGCAATCTTTTCGAAGGTCGCACGAACAACACTGAGATCATCAATACGGTCAAAGAGGGAGGCGATATCGAATAGCTGCTTGATGATTTCCATGGAGCAGTGGCGCTCTTCCGGCAGACCAGCCCGGCCTATCACGGTCTTGACATAAGGGATACCGGTGGTATTGGGGGCGAAAGCCGTCAGTTTGTCGCCCAGCAGGTCGTCTTTGCTGGGAAGGTTGACCTTCAGAGGCTCTCCGGTCATCAAGAGAAACGGGCTGACGATGGGTAGTTGCTCGATGCGGGAATACCAATTGTCCTCAAACAACACATCCAGCAGGATCTTTTCGGTCGTGATATTGGTGATGTAGGATACTTGATAGAAACACTTGGCATGCGTTTTTGGGACATTGGTGCGTGAGACCCGATCGGAGGGTTTGATCTCTCCGAAGCCGTATTCTTCAGCATACGGGGCCAGGTAGGAAACTACATCCGTTCCAGGTGGGCATACGATGTCAATATCCACAGATAGACGTTGTGTACAAGCGATTTGAAGCATCAAAGCACTACCTCCTTTAAAGAGGAAAGGGCAGCCGGATTTGGCCAAAGCTTCCAGCAGGGAGAAGGCTCTGATGGTCTTTTCCATCAGCGTCGGGTCACTGACTTTATTGATTTCACAGGATTTCAGGATCCATTCGAGGGTTCTGCTCTTCGGGTCTATCATAGCATTGTCGTTCGGATCAGCCTTTCTATCTCTTCTTTCTTGCCCCGGCGGGCGGCGTAGCGGAGCAGGGTCTTTTTATTGATGCGGCACATCTGGTCGGCGTTCTCGTAGATGGTATATAGCTCCGAGCCACGGGCAAACTCGAACTCCGGCGCAATGGCGGCATCGACCAGCATCTTCTCCAGGGAAGCAGAGGCCACACCATTGACATAGATGACTGGGGATTCCGTAATCAGGTCCTTGACCAGAACGGAAGGTGATCCGGATGCGTAGAGCCGGTATTCTTTTTCGGTGGGTCGCAGCAGGACTGTCCTACGGCCAGCCAACTGCCGGACATCCTCATAGACGGCTTCCGCCGCCGCGCGGTCAGTCTCCAGAATCAGCACGTCCATATTGGGCACATGCTGCACGAATGAAGACAACGCCCGCGCTTGCCAGACGCAAACATTTGCGTAGGGGCACCTCACTTTGGCTTCCCAGAACAGTTCTTTCATTTCAGGACTGACAAGAGGGATGTACGGCGGCTTGACATCCGGGCGCAGCCGGAACCGCCCGTATCCGGTCCGTTCCAACAGACCGGACACGACCATCTGACGCAGTTCGGTGTCCATACTCCGGACCGATCCTTCCGGATAGGCAGATTCAAACCAGGGCACAAAGTCTTTCCTCACGATGACCCCACCGTGAGACGCCGCATAGTCCCAAATGATTTCAGCATTCGTCATTTCCAGCGTCAAAAATACAATAATTCCGGCAATAAATCAAAATATTGCCAAAAATATCGTAATTTCTCCCACGGATTCCCCGGCCTTTCTCCTGTCATCCCCGACTTGATCGGGGATTAAATCCGCTATTCACCGAATATTTTTCGGCGAATATCTTGCTCTTTCGCCGAATATGCCGCAGCACTACGACCAGCCCCTTTCCGACGACCGCCTCTTCGGTTGGCATAATGTCCTGTTCCCCACGGGGCGCAGCGGCTTCTACGCCATAGAAGCAGCCAAATACCGCAGCGGAGAAATGCAGGTAGTCTCCGGGCCGATGGGCCACGAAAAAGTCCACTACGAGGCCCCCAAGCCGGAGCGCGTGCCCGAAGAAATGCACTGCTTCATCGACTGGGTAAATGCCGATAACGGCACAGACCCCGTCCTCAAAGCCGGCATCGCCCACCTCTGGTTCGTCTCCATCCACCCCTTCGACGACGGCAATGGCCGTATCACACGCGACATCACCGCCTGGCTCCTCTGGTTCCTGGACTGTTTCGACCGGGCGCTATCCTCTACGGAAGAGACGCTCGCCTCCGTCCTCGCCAAAGCCCGCTTCTGGGAGAGCCACCGCGACCTGGAGGTGAACGAGCGCCAGCGCAAGATCATCAACATGCAGCTCGACGGCTTCTTCGGTAAACTCACTTCCGGCAAGTGGGCCAAAATCGGGAAATGCTCAACGGATACGGCGCTGAACGATATAAAAGACCTTGTTGAGAAAGGCGTCCTTCGCAAGAACGACGAAGGCGGACGAAGCACGAATTACTCTCTGGTGACAGAATAACTGCGGGAACGCGCTACTGCTGCCGCGCCTGGTTGGTGGCGAGCCAGATCTTGGGCGTAACGCCCTTGATCTTCTTGAAGACGTTGTTGAACGAGGAGGCGCTGGAGAAGCCGCAGGCCTGGGCGATGTCGCTCTGGCGGGCGTTCGGGTGCTCGGTGATGTAGCGCTCGGCGTAGTCCACGCGCAGGGTGTTGATCAGGTCGGGGAACGGCATCTTGTAGGTGCTGTTGATCAGCCGGGAGATGTAGGTCTTGTTGGTGTTGAGCCGCTCGCAGACGTCCGAGATGGTCAGGCTCGACTCCAGGAAGGCCTGTTTGCCGAAGATGAGGCGCTCGAAGCGGGACAGCAGGCTGTCGTCGTCCCAGGATTTGGCGACAGCGGAGAAGATGCGCGAGGCGGACGGATCGTGCGACGGCACCGTCTCGACGGGCTTCTCTCCGGGACGCGGCTCTTCGGCGGGCATGCGCGAGCTGATCTGGCCGGCGATGCGCTTGAGCGTGCCGGGGTCGGCATCATCGATGATTTCGTACACGATCGCTTCCTGGACCTCGGCCTTGGTGTCTTCGTCGAAGTCGTAGCGGGATCCGCGCGTGAGGTCCTTCAGGGACAGGCCCCGCTTGGTGGAGAAGATGGCGATGTAGCCGAAATGGAAGACGGCGATGGCCATCAAAAACGCCAGGACGAGGGGGATGAAGCGGTATTGCAACATCAGCGGGCGCGGAATCACGACCGTGGAGAAGAAGACGGCACAGTAGATGTGGAGGTTGAAGTTCTGGACTTCCGCCACGCGGACTTCGTGGCCGCGGATGAACTTGCCCATATGGGAGAGGCGGACGTTGTGCCGGCGGACCAGTTTCACGTACTTGAAGAAATAAAACACGAACTCCAGCACGATCAGGCCGAAGAACAGCGGGCCGGTCACGAAGGTATACGTGCGGAGGATCTTGTCGGTGGGCTGGACGCCACCCTGGAAGAAGTGGCCCAGGGCGGTCTGGACCTCCTCCGGTCCGGCCAGGATCGTGAGCGCGATCACGACGGAAGTCGCGGCGATCGGGATGACGGTCCACATCAGCTGGGCGCCCTGCAGCTGGCGCTGACCCAGCAGCCGCTTCATATAGAGCCAGCAGACGGGAATCAAAGACAGGCCGGTCAGTACACGGACAATGGAGATGTACATCAGTTTCTTCGGCGTGACGCCTTCGGAAATGTGACAGGCGGAGGCGAGCAGGAAAAACATCGATATGGCAAGAATTGTCACGGCCAGCGGGTAGGTGCGCGTCCTGGAAGCCACCAGGCTCAAAAGGACAATCCAGCCAAGGCAGGCAAAGGCTGGAAGGAATGTGATGAAATCTTGAAGCATACCTGATCTTTAATTCATAGCGTTGACAAAAATAGTATAGTTTTTTCTTTTTTTCAAATCATTTCGCGGGTTCTTTTATACATTATTTCAACCACCGCCCCACCCTCACACTCCCCCTTTCCCATTGACCGCCAACCCCTTGCACCCAGCCCGAGCCATCCCATTCTTCCTCGATACTCCCCGGGTGCTCCTAGGGGTCCAACGGATGGACCGCTAGGAGCACCCAGCACCCGACAAAATCCTTGCTCCGACCGGCGGAGGTACGGGAGCAGGGCAAGGAGGTTGCGGGAGCAGGGCAAGGAGGCAGCGGGAAGGCACCACCGCCGGACATCGCGTCCGGCGGTTACGGGCGGAGGGCTGCTTTCGAGCTCTGGGGCTCGACGCAGCCACGCCCGTTGCCCGGCCTGAGCGCCCGAGCGCGAAATGTACGCCATTCGCGCCCGGCCGCCACGGTTTCTTCCCCCACCGGGCAGCTACCGCTCTTGTCGGCAGCGAGCACTCCGTCCGAGAGCCCCATAGCTCTCGGACGGAGATCGCTCGCAGCAGCCGAGCCGCGTAATGCGAGGCTGCGGTGCCAGGTCCTGCCCGGCCCGCA
>JAFYZZ010000013.1 GCA_017548445.1 Bacteroidales bacterium
AAGCCCCATTCCTCGCCGATGGTGCAGAAGATGAAGTCGGTGCTCTGCTCCGGCACGAAATCGAAGCGGGTCTGTGTCCCGCCCAGAAATCCTTTCCCGATGAAGCCGCCGGAGCCGATGGCCACCAGCGACTGGTGGACGTTGTAGCCCACACCCATCGGGTCTTCCTTGATGCCCAGCAGCACCTCGATGCGGGCGCGCTGATGCTCCTTGAGCACCTTCTCGAAGACCATCTCCACCGAGAAGATCAGCGCCAGGCCGAGCAGGAAGCCCAGCATGAGGTTGCGGAGCTGTCGGTTGCGGTGGAGCCAGGCAAGCACGGTCAGGACGATAGCCGTCGCGCCGGTCAGCAGCGCGGCCCATGCCTCGGGTTCGAGGCGGGTGAGCGGAGCGAGGGCCTCCAGCCGCAGCAGGCGCGGCAGGAAGGCCAGCAGCACAATCACCGGAACGGTGATGGCGGCGCCCAGGATGGGCTTGCGCTGGTAAAAGCCTGCCGCAATGCCGAACAGTCCGGCCAGGACCAGAATGGCGACAAAGGGCGAGAAAACCAGCGTCAGGATGAAGAACAGGATGGCCAGCAGCCCCGTGACGAGGATCCAGCCGGTCATACCTTCGCGGTAGCAGACAATGAGAAAGCCCAGGTAGACCAGGGCGGAGCCTGTCTCTTTCTCCAGCAGGATGGCCAGGATCGGGATGCCGATCACTGCCAGGATGCGGATGAAATCTTTCGGGTTACTGAATTTGAACTCGTATTTGCTCATCAACTGGGCGAGCAGGATGGCCGTGGCGATCTTCGAGAACTCAGCCGGCTGGAGGCGGAACGGCCCGATGGCGAACCACGACTTGGAACCGTTGACTTCCACGCCCACGAAGGCGACAGCCACCAGCAAAAGGACCATCAGTCCGTAGAAGGGCCATGAGATGGCGGGATAAACCCCTGAGGAAATGACGAAGAGAATGAGAATGGCCAGTACCAGGGCGGAACCCACCCAGATGAGGTCCATTACGTATTTCTCTTTCAGGCTGAACACGAAGCCCGCCTCGCCGACGGATGAAGAGTAGATGTTCATCCAGCCGAAGACCACCAGCACCAGGTAGAGTCCCACGATGACCCAGTCGAGTTTCTTGTAATTGAGCTCCGGCATGGACGGTTATTTTTTGACTTTTACCTTGTAGAGCAGATTGCCGTCGAAGACGCGCTGCTCCAGACCCTTGCGTTCCGGGGAAATCTCCCCTTTCAGATATTTCTCCACCAGCAGCGAGGCGATGGGGGCGGCCCAGGTGGCACCGAAGCCGCCGTTCTCCACGTAGGCCACTACAGCGATCTTCGGGTCGTCCTTCGGGGCGAAGGTGATGAAGACGGAGTGGTCGTCGCCGTGCGGGTTCTGGGCCGTTCCGGTCTTGCCGCAGGCGATGATGCCGGGAATGCGGGCGACCGTGGCCGTCGCGCCGCCGCCTGTGTAGTTGATGGCCAGTTCCATGCCCTTGACCACGTCGACAAAATGGGTGGTATCGACCATCGTGTAGTGCCGTTCCTTGAAACGTTCGTCGATGGGGCTGTCGGGTGTGTCTTTCTGCAGGTGCGGGGTGTAGAACCAGCCGCGGTTGGCGATGGTGGCGGCCAGGTTGGCCAGGTGGAGCGGCGTGCAGCCGATCTCGCCCTGGCCGATGGAAAGGGAGATGATGGAGAGCGATTTCCAGCGGCCCTTGCCGTGGAGACGGTCGTAGCGCTCGACGGTCGGCATCGTGCCGGCTTTCTCGCCCGGGATGTCGGTCTCCAGTTTCCGGCCGAAGCCGAAACTCTCGGTATATTCTTTCCAGCGTTCGAACCCTTCCTGTACGGAACCGTACTTCGGGTTGTCAAGGATGGAGCGGAAGACGTAGCAATAGTAGGCGTTGCACGACATCATGATCGACTGGTACATGTTGATCGGGCTCGGATGCCCGTGACAGCCTACCCGCAGGTTGCCCACCACGTAGCCGCGCTGGCAGCCATAGAGGGTGTTCGGGGTGAGGACCCCTTCCTGCAGGCCGATCAGGCCGTTGACCAGCTTGAAAACGGAACCCGGCGGCTGCGGTGACATCACGGCCCGGTTGTACATGGGCTTGTAGGGGTCGGTCACCAACTCGCGGTAGTATTTGCTGATGTCGGAGAGCTGGCTCACGTCGATGCCCGGGCTGGAGACCATCGTGAGGATCTCGCCCGTGGCCGGTTCGATGGCCACCAGCGATCCGACCTTGTTCTTCATGAGCCGTTCGCCGTAGGCCTGCAAGGCGCCGTCGATGGTGGTGGTTACGTCCACGCCGGCCGTGGCGGTCTTGTCGTACTCGCCGTCTCGGTAACGCTCCTTGATGCGGTTGTGGGCGTCGCGCAGGTAGATGCTGTAGCCTTTCTCGCCGCGCAGCAGCGGTTCGTAGGCTTCCTCCATGCCGGTCTTGCCCACATAGTCGCCGCTCCGGTATTCGGGATGCTCCTTGATATAGGCGGCGTCCACTTCCGAGATGTAACCCAGCAGGTTGCCACCGGCATTGAAGGGATAGGTGCGCGAGGTGCGCGGCACGCCCGAGAAGCCGGGGAAGAGGAAGCTCTTTTCGATGAACATGTTGTACTGCTCGCCGGTCACCTGGCGCTTGAAGACCAGGGTCTGGTAGCCGATCTTCCGGCGATAGAGCCGGTATTCGCGGAACTTGTCGTGGACAAAACCTGTGTCGAGATCGAAGATCCGGCAGAAGGCCACGGTGTCGAACGGCTGCACGTCGTAGGGCGTGACCATGATGTCGTAGGTAATCTTGTTGTCCACCAGCACCTGTCCGTTCCGGTCGAGGATCCGGCCGCGGGCCGGATAGATGGTCTCGTACTTGAGGGCGTTGTTTTCGGCGGTTACCCGGTATTCCTTGTCAAGGATCTGTACCTGGAACAGCCGGAAAGCGATGACGGCGAAGACCAGGATGATGGCACTCGCGACGATGCTCCTGCGGTTCTGGAACGGGGACATGGCTCAGCTGCGGTTCTGGAAGGGCAGGGAGAGCAGGAGGCACAGGGCCGTGCTGGCCACCCAGCTGATGAGGAATTTGCCCAGCAGGAAGACCGGAGGACGGAAGCTGACGCAGTCCACCACGATATAGGCCGCCAGGTAGAGGGCGGTGATCACGCCGAGGTATTTGAGATACTTCGGCAGGCCGACCTCGCGGATCTTCGGGACTTCGGTCTTGTCCTGCCGGTCGGCGTTGACCAGGGTGCGGTAAAAAAACTTGCGCGGTGCGGCGGCCAGGACGGCGGCGAAGGCGTTGAGCCCCGGCACGCCGTCGGAGAGGATGTCAAGCCCGAGCCCGAGCGCGAAAGCGATGAGCATCACCGCCTGCGGGCTCCGGGAGAGCGGAATGCAGAGGATCAGCAGCGGAAGGATGCACAGATACACCCACGGTCCCAGATGCACATAGTCCGAGAGCACCAGCTGCAGCAGGAACAGCAGCACGAAGAAGAAAATGTCACCGGTCTTTTTCATGGGCGCTGGCATTGAGTTCCCGGATTTCCGCTCCGCGGTTGTTCTGGACGATATAGACGTTGTGCAGCGACCGGAAATCCTCGAAGAGGAGGACGGTCAGGTCCTGCGACGAGCCCTGGCTGATCTTGGAATCGATGACGCGGCCGATCGGAATGTCGGGCGGGTAGATGGTGGAGAAGCCGCTCGAGAGGACGGTGTCGCCGGGAGCAGCCTGCACATGGACAGGGATCTCGCTCAGGATGGCGCGGTCCGGCGCAAGGCCCGGCCAGGTCATGGGACCGAACGCCCCGCTGCCGGCGAGTTTCGCGCTGACCGACTGCTCCGTGTTGAGCAGCGAGATGACATAGGCGTAATGGCGGCTGACGGCGCTCACGATGCCGATCACACCGCGGGCGGTGACCACGCCCATGCCGGGCTCGACGCCCTCTTTGGCGCCCCGGTCGAGGATCAGGTAGTTGTGCTGCCGGTCCACCGAGTTGCGGATGACGGTGGCGCCGATGAAGGTATAGTCGGGCTCGACGATGCGCACCACGCTGTCGAGCTCCGCCTTGGCGGAGGCATAGCGGGCGAGCTGCTGCCGCAGCTGCAGGTTCTCGGCCGCGAGGCGCTCGTTCTCGGTCTTGTAGTTGAAATAGTAGCTGGCCTGGCTGGTCTTGGTCCAGAACCAGGCTTCCACGCTGCGTACGGCTCCGAGAACCTTGTACCGCTGCACGACACCGTCCTTCACCACCAGGAGGATGGCGACAGTTTCAAGGACGATGAAGAGGGCGATGGCGGTAAGGGTCGAGAGGAGACCGTAACGGCTTTTCATCGCATCAGGAAGGGATAGTTCGGATTCTTCAGCGCGATGCAGGTGCCGCGGGCCACGGCGCGAAGCGGGTCTTCGGCCACGTGGAACGGGATGTTGATCTTTTTGGAAAGACGGACGTCGAGGCCGCGCAGCAGGGCGCCGCCGCCGGTCAGGAAAATGCCCTTGCGGACGATGTCGCTATAAAGCTCCGGCGGAGTCTTCTCGAGGACGGCCAGGATGCTCGATTCGATTTTGACGAGCGACTTGTCGAGGCAGTGGGCCACCTCCTGATAGGTGACGGGCGCTTCGACCGGGTGGACGGTCATGAGGTTCGGACCCTTGACCACGAAGGGTTCGAGCGGCTCGTCGAGTTCGGAAATGGCAGCGCCGATGCGGATCTTGATC
>JAFYZZ010000014.1 GCA_017548445.1 Bacteroidales bacterium
CGCGCGTCCCGCCCCCGCGCCGGGAGCGGCGCCGGCAGGCATCCGCGACATCCGGATCCTGCTGCAGGCGGCACTGCGCGGAAACAGGATATTCAGTTATTTGAGACGATATGAAGATAGTCATTGAGGGAGCCGGAGAAGTCGGATCCCATCTTGCCAAGATGCTCAGGGCCGAGGCCAACGAGGTCACGGTGATCGACGACGACAGCGCGCGCATTACCGCCCTGTCCGCCTTCACCGACATCGAGACCGTGCTCGGCAACCCCTCCTCCATCCAGGTCCTGCGCGACGCCGGCGTGGGCAAGGCGGACCTGTTCATCGCCGTCTACCCCCTCGCCACGCAGGAGGTGAACATCGTAGGCGCCCTGCTCGCCAAGCAGCTCGGCGCCGCGAAGGTCATCGCGCGCATCAACGACGAAGACTATCTGAATGCCGAGAACCGACTGCTGTTCAAGGAGTTGGGCATCGAGCTGATGTTCTATCCCGAGAAGAGCGCCGCCGACGAAATCGTGGCCTTCCTGAAGCACAACTCCACCGCCGAGACGATGGACTTCGCGCGCGGCCGCCTGCAGATCGCCGTGTTCAAGCTCACCGAAGACTCCCCCATCCTGGATCTCAAGCTCCTGGAATTCATCAAGGACACCACCCCCGAGGAACTCAAGCAGTTCCGCGTGATCGCCATCTCCCGCGACGAGCAGACCCTCATCCCGCGCCTGGACACGAAGTTCCTTTACGGCGACCTGGTGTTCACCATCTCCACCCGCGAGGGCGTGGAGCCGCTGTACCGGCACTTCGGCAAGACCAACGTCAACATCGGCAGCGTCTTCATCCTGGGCGGCGGTCCCATCGGCGAGATGCTCGCCCGCACCCTCTCGCGCAGCGGCCTGAAAGTCAAGCTGGTGGAAAGCGACAAGGAGCGCTGCATCGAACTGTCCGAGAAACTCCCGGAAAGCGTGCGCATAGTCAACGGCGACGGCCGCAACTCGGATTTCCTGTATGAAGAGGGCATCCAGGACTACGACGCCTTCGTCGCGCTGACCGGCAGCGACGAAAGCAACGTCCTGTCCTGCGTGGTGGCGAAAAAATTCGGCGTATCGCGCACGATCGCCGAAGTCGAGAACATCGAGTACATCCACATCGCCGAGGAGATGGGCGTGGACAACGTCATCAACAAGAAGCTCATCACCGCCGGGCGCATCTTCAAGTTCACCCTGTCCGGTAAGGCCCGCTTCGTCCGCTATATGACGGGCACCAACGCCGAGGTCATCGAGTACACGGTGGCGCCGGGCGCCGCCATCACCCAGGGGCCCATCAAGGACATCGACTTCCCGCGCAACGCCATCATCGGCGGCATCATCCGCGGCAACGAGGCGTTCATCGCCGTGGGCGACACGGTTATCCAGCCTTACGACCGGGTGGCCATCTTCGCCCTGCCGGAAACCATCCGGGAAATCGACCGGTTCTTCAAGTAGGCTTTAGAAGTATTTGCTCTCTTTCTCGAAGAGCGCCTTGTCCTCCCGGTTGGGATCCGGGCGGAAGGCGTCGCGCATCTTCTCCACCGCCTCGCGTTCGCTGCGGCCCAGCTTGCGCGGGATCCACACCAGGATCTTGACGTAGAGGTCGCCGCGGCTGCCCAGCCCATAGCCGTTCACGCTGGGCAGGCCCTTGCCGCGCAGGCGCTCCACCGTGCCGGACTGCGTGCCGGGTTCGAGTTTCAGGCGCTGCGGGCCGTCCAGCCCGGGAACCTGGATCTCGCAGCCGAGCATCGCGTCGGCCACGCTGATCACGCGCGTATAGAAGAGGTTCACGCCGTCGCGCTTGAGCTGGGCGTGCGGCTGCTCCTCCACGATCACCAGCAGGTCGCCGTTGGTGCCGCCCTGCGGGGCTCCGTGGCCTTCGCCGCGCAGCGTGAGCTGCATTCCGTCCTCGACGCCCGCCGGGATATGCACCTTGACCGTCTCCTTGCGGCGCACCAGCCCGGTGCCCTTGCAATGGCTGCAGGGGTTCGAAACCACCTTGCCGGTGCCCTGGCAGTGCGGGCAGGTGGAGGTGCTGAGCGCCCGTCCGAACAGGGTGCTGGTCACATTCTGCACCACGCCCGCGCCCTTGCAGGTAGGGCAGGTCTTCACGTCGGATGCGTTCTTGGTGCCGCGTCCGTTACAATCCGGGCAGGGGCGGTTGCGCTCGATGGTGACCTCCTTGTCGCATCCGTTCAGGATCTCCTCCAGGGTCACCTTCACGCGGGTGCGGATGTCGCGGCCGCGCGGCGTGCGGGCTTCCTGGCGCCCTCCGCCGAAACCGAAGTTGCCGAAGCCGCCTTCCCCAAAGCCGCTGAATCCTCCGAAGCCGCCGAACGCGCCTCCGAAGAGGTTGTTCAGGATGTCGTTCAGGTTGCCGAAGCCCTGGCTCCAGTCCTGCCCGGCGGCGCCGTCCACGCCCGCGAAGCCGAACTGGTCGTACTTCGCGCGCTTGTCCGGGTCACTTAGGACGGAATATGCCTCGGAGGCCTCCTTGAACTTCTCCTCGGCGGTCTTCTTCTCGGCGTCGGTGCCGCTGACCCAGCGGTCCGGATGCCATTTGAGCGCCGCCTTGCGGTAAGCGCCCTTTATGTCGTCGGCCGAGGCTCCTTTCTGGAGCCCCAGGACCTCGTAGTAATCTCTTTTCTCTGCCATAGGCTTATGCTCCCACGACTACCTTGGCGTACCGCAGGACCTTGCCTCCGAGGGTATAGCCCGTCTGGACGATGTCGATGACCTTGCCCTTCAGGTCCTCGCTGGGCGCAGGGAACTGGGTCACGGCCTCGTGGAAGTCGGTGTCGAAGACCTCGCCCTTAGCCTCGATACGGGCCAGGCCCTGGGTCTTCAGGTAGTCCATCAATTTATTGTAGATCAGCAGGGTGCCTTCCTTGGCGGCCTCGTCGGACGAGTTGGAGAGCATCTCCAGCGCCCGCTCGCAGTCGTCCAGCACCGGCAGGAGCCCCTCGATGGTCTTGGCCGAGGCCGAGGCGATGAGGTTCAGGCGGTCCTCCGAGCTGCGGCGGCGGAAGGTCTCGAACTCCGCCATCAGGCGCAGGTAACGGTCCTTCTCCTTCGCAAGGTCCCCTTCCGCCTTCGCCAATTTGTCAGTCAGCTCGGCGGCCTGCTTGCGCAGGGCGTCTTCCTTGCGCTCTTCCTTCTTCGATTTCTTCTTGGGTTCTTCCGGCTGCGGGGTCTGCTCCACAGGCTCTTCCGCCTGCATTTCCTGCTGTATTTCTTTCTCGTCTGCCATAATGGAATCTTGTATTTGCCTCTATCAAAAGCAAATCCTCTGCCAATGACAGAATGTCACGCGCAGGCGCGCAAAGCTTCCTGGGAACGCCCTCAAACTGATTCCATCCCACTATATTCTATTGAATATAATTGATTCATTTTACATAATATTTACATTCGTTATGATGTAGTTTAAATTATTACTTTTATATTTGCATCCAAAAGGATGTAATTATGAGCAATAACGTCATCTCTTCGACATTGAAATCCCTGCGGAAGGAACACGGCCTTACGCAGGTGGATCTGGCAATGAAGTCCGGCGTCGGCTTGAACTTCGTGCGTGAATTGGAGCAGGGTAAGGTTACCGTCCGGATGGACAAGGTCGCCCAGGTATTTGATTTGTTCGGATACGAACTGGTTCCGCAAAAGAAGGTGAAATGAAAACGGCATTGATCGAATACAAAGGGAAGCCGGCCGGGGTCTTGAAAGAAACGGATGAGGGTTATGAGTTCCTTTATGACAAGGAGTATCTCTCAGATGCAGATTCCAAGCCCGTCAGTTTGACTCTCCCCTTGACTGGGGAGCCATACCAGTTCCCGGTCCTTTTTCCGTTCTTCGACGGCCTGATTCCGGAGGGCTGGCTCCTGGATGTGGCCCTGCGCAATACGGATATCAGCGAGCTGGACAGATTCTCCCTGCTTCTTCTCTGCTGCAAGGACTGCATCGGCACAGTCAGTGTCATTCAGCTAAAGGAAGAGAGCGATGAGTAAGTGTCTGTATTGCTATAAGGAACTCGGACCGGGAGAGGTCGATTTCCACAAGTCCTGTTGCAGGAAGTTCTTCGGAACCGCGACGGCTCCGTCATTGGATTATACCCGGGAGGAGATGGACGAACTGGCCGCCCAGGTCATCAAGTCACAAACCACTTTGACCGGGGTTCAGCCAAAGCTGTCCCTGAATCTTGACAAGCACAGGGATTCCCAGAAACTTACCATCGTGGGCCTCTGGGGTGGCTATATCTTCAAGCCCCAGACGGAACAGTTTGCGATGCTGCCCGAAAACGAGGATCTCACTATGCACCTGGCCGAAATCGCAAAGCTTAAGACTGTCCCCCATACCCTCATCCGAATGAAAGACGGCAGCATTGGCTATCTCACCAAGCGGATTGACCGGACGAAAACAGGAGAAAAGATTGCAATGGAGGATATGTGCCAGCTGACGGAACGGCAGACCGAACATAAGTACCGCAGTGCGTATGAGCAGATCGGCAAGGCAATCCGGAAGTATTCCGCCTATCCCCAATTGGATATGGTAGATTTCCTGGAATTGGTGTATTTCTCCTGGCTTACAGGGAACAACGATATGCATCTGAAGAACTTCTCCCTGTATTCCCCTGCAGGCGAGCCCGTTCTCGCCCCGGCATACGATCTGTTGAGCGCCGCCATAAGCAATCCCGCCGATGACGAAGAATTGGCCCTGAATCTTAATGGGAAAAAGAAGCATCTCAAGGATTCCGACTTTGTAGCAGCGTTCAGGACTTGCGGCGTGCCCGAAATCGTATTTGATCGCATAAAGAAGAAGTATCTGGATCTTCTCCCTAAGTTTGAAGGGGAAATACAGCGTTCATTCCTGTCCGAAGACCTCAAAGCCTCGTATATAGAGTTACTTCATAGGAAAATGCAAATATAGTTCCATACCTCCTGCGCCCGCAAAAGCATACCGGTCACGATAATGTCCCAAATCGAAGCGACCCCCGGTTTTCTTGCCAGGGGTCGCTCTGTTTTGGGGCTTATTCGAGTCCAGCATTAAGTTCCCTCTTTACTCTCTAATATGCCTATTAGTATGGAAATCCCGACGAAAACTGACCCCCTACGTCTCTTCCGAGAGGGCTCTCAGTCAATTTAAAGCGGATTCTCCAGGTCATTAAGATTCGACTTTCTGAAAAGAATTCCACCCCATAAAAGACAATCTTCTTGAATCCGAATGTATTCATCTTGAACATAGTACCGTTCAAAGTATGTATCTGTAAGGGGCGGAATATAGATTGTTATTCGATTCTTGCTTGGCTCAAGGGGACACATTATTAATGGCGGAATAGCAACAATACCATGGAACGTATATCCATGTGGATGCTCTTTGACGATGCTTTGTACATTAGGTTCGAATCCAAAGAAAATTATGTCTGTTTTTGTAAACTTTAACTCTGTCCGACTTTTAGGGGTGACTACACTGTGATGAAGAAGTGGCACCCATTGTCAGACAGCGACCGCGAGGAATTGCTCTCTTCGTTAAAAATCAGCGTCATAAGTCTTTAAGATGCGTGCCTTTTGTCGAATTCTCATCAATCTATTATTCTCTTTATCAAAACCGTATTTCTTCAATTTCGTTGCTTCACTTACATATAAGTAATCCTCGGTAATTGAAATTGGCCCGGAAGAAGAATGCGGAATGCGGAAACTGTTCCAAGTCTTTCCAAAGTCTTCGCTATAGAACAATCGGCTACGGAAAGAATTAGATGCAAGCACGGCTATCTGTCGTTTTAGTGTATCTGCTCCATTACACCAATAAAGGCCATTGGTATCTAATAATCTATCAATACTTTCCCTATCGGTGTAATGTAAAAACTGTCCTCCCAAAGAAATATCAATAGTATCCAAATCAAAGGATAATGAGTCGGAAGATGTGTTGAATAAAAACTGACAATAGGATTCTAAAGAACCAATCTCATCATATAACAAAGCAGTGCCAAGAATAGTATTATTCTTTCTGGATACTTTCGGCGACACATAAAAAGCGCCTTTCTCGTCGCACTTCTTAATCCGAATCCAAGAAAGCCCCCCGTCTTCCGTTTTATAAACAGCAAGGTCAGACTCTTTTGAAACAACAAAAACATAGCCGTCATCATCCCCCAGGAATTCCACGCTCTGTATTTTACCTCCAAAAATAGATGTGGCATACCTATCTGTTCGATCGACAATGAACTTAGCGAACAAGAGCAAAAGCAATACAAGAAAAACCGAAAGCATTTTTATCCCAAACCTAAACCCGGTTCCCTTATCGTAAAAGAATCTGATGACGAACCACAACCCTATGAGACAAACCACTAATTGAGCTATCAAATACCAATCATAATCCCAGTACTCATAGAGTAAACCCAAGCAATTATGAATAAGCACGATAATGCTCCAGCAGGATTGAAGCAGAAGGCCTAACCCAGCTAGACCAGCAAGTATTATTAAAAGAATTCTATTACCAGTTATTAGCCGCATTCCGGTATTCCTCTTCGGTCTCATATTGGTTGAAGTAAAAGTGGTCTTTAGAATCAACGCCAACGATCAAGAACATCGTCTGATCACCGCTATCAGTATGCTTATTATACTTAAAACCAATGCTGGTTTCTGTTTTATTTCTGCCTATTTCCTCAAAGCCATCAACATACTCGCCCTTTGACCTCGTTATCTTGGGATTAAAGGAACCGGTTCCTATGCTTTTCCCAGAATACTTTCTTCTAAGATTAGGCATCATATATACCGAGCGGAGGTAGTTTTCAAATGAAACAGAATTTGACTCTGTTTGATCTGTATTTCCCCGTGAGCGACCATTGTGCATATATAAGATTCTTATGGAATGATCATATGCATGATTAATTTCATGTCCCATTGCAACAAACTCTGAAGGAGTGCCTCCATCACGATTCCTAAAAGGATTTGTAACATAACGAATCTCTTTTCCAGTAAAACGGGCCATACAAGAAAAGGGCACGGGTATCAAATCATACTCAGGAAGAGCTTCTATTAGTTTTGAAACTCTAATAGCACCCCTCTCCGTTGCAACAATGTGAGCCAAATCGAGTATCGCGTCATTAACATTCCTCCTAATCCTTATACTCTCCCCAGTCGGATCCACATACATTATCGGATTCGCGGCGCAGAACAAATACGGCGAATGGTCGTAGTACTTCTCCGCCATCGGATCGACACTCAGCCAGGAGGCAGTCCCCGGACTGTAAAGCCGCGCTCCGAAGTCCAGGTAAGGAGCACCGGGGGCGACGCCCGAGCCGGTGAGATCCGTCAGGGCTGTGCCTGCAATTTCCTTGCCACCAAAGCGATAGCGTTTCTCGGAGTTGTCCGTCGTGCTGCTGGAGGTCCAGACCCTTGAGACGGTGCCATAGGGGTAGTAGTCGAACCGCTGGCGGATGGCGCCGGACCCGTCCTTGACCACACGCACGCTCCCGAGATGGTCCGTGACATAATAGAGCACGTTGCCCGTCCCGCTGCCGTTGATCAGGCAGCCCCAAAAAGGGCACACTCCATTCTTTCTCTGCTTCCCGGGAAAATGGAAACCCTCAGAACAAGATTGCCAATCCCATCCCGGAAGGCGTATAACCCAAATCCAATTCTATCGTAGAGACGTTCGCCCCAGCGCAATGTGTTTTATAGACTCGTTTAACCTTGTTCCTCCCAACCAGATAAGCTACCAAACCTCCTGTACCTACGAGGACACCGGCCGTCGTGCCGAACATCCCGTACATAACTGAGGGCGGAACCATATCAGAACCAGATTTCCGGAACTTCGCGGCCGACGCGGCCCAGGTAATGCCGGATATCAACGCCACACCGCCGCCGACTTCCATCAACACGCCTCCCACCTTTTCCGTCGTCAAGGCCCTGCCGTATTGTTGAGCCAGAGAGGCGGACAGGTAATCGGAAGCGTCTCCCTTCTTCAACACGGAATCATTTAGGTAGAGTTTCCCTTTCTGGAAAGTGATCCCCTGCATATCGGGAATGCGCTGCGCCATCAACCCCCGGGCCGGCAACAAAAGGACGACCAGGCAGAGGAATATAGTAAAATACTGGTTAAAAGATGTTTTCATAATGCTCTTGTTCTGCTGTAAAGATAAAAAAACAGGATACGATGTATGGAAAAATCACGGCATATAGCTAGATGGGACAAATTTACTATCCTCCCAACGCCATAATCTCTCCAACTCTAAATAATCTTCATTATGTATAATATATTCTCTTTCTTGACTCCCTTTATGCCATTCCGGGACATATCCCCACGCTGCATTACTATTTCTTTCAATTGCATCGTGTTGTAGTACTTTGTAATACTCCTCTTCGGTGGGATTCATCTTGAAATGGCGCCAATTAAGAAGGGATTTGTATTTAGGATTACCCCATACGACGACAAACTTCCCATCAATGACACCTTTACATAATAAGCATTGAGTTGTATCAAGGACAGAAACTATTAAATCGTCTGAGTCGACAGACAATTCCATCTTATCCCTCCCGTTTTCTTCAAACAAAATGATTTGGATAAATGGCGGTGTCTCTTCCGGGACATAGAACGAATTGACTTGATTTAAAAATAACTCTAAAGTGTCCTGAATAGCCGTCGACTTAAAAAGCGTTTTTGTCCTTTGTTTTGGAAAAGAGCACCCAATTAAGGTAAATGTCGAAATGGCAATCAGAGTGCTTTTGATAAGGTACTTAAAACCTTTGTTACACCAGTCAAAACTCTCCGGTGCTTCCATATGAATACCGCAGAAAAGGCTGATGAATACAAATTGGAAAACAAAGGTCATTTCATAATGCTCTTATTTGGTTGTAAAGTTAAAAAAAAAGCTACAAAACACAAAGAAAACGAAAAAGCTGCCGGGACCTGAAACGATCTAACCGACGAAGGCACGCCGCCGGTCACGATAATGTCCCAAATCGATGCGACCCCCGGTTTTCTTGCCAGGGGTCGCACTGTTTTGGGGCTTATTCGAGTCCAGTCGTCAAAAAGAAGACGAAAGCTCCTCTATCATCGCGCGGGCGACGCGGCGGGACGCGCCGCTGCCGCCCAGGGATTCGCGGATGGCGGCGTAGTCCGCGAGCATCCGCTCCCGGTAGGGGGCGTCCTCCACGAGGCGGCGGACTTCCTCCGAGGCGGACTCCGGCGTGAAGAACCACTGAAGCAGTTCCCGGAAGGCCTTGCGCCCCAGGCACAGGTTGCCCAGCGAGATGAAACGGATGCGGTCCAGGAAGTGGATCTTGTCCAGGAACCAGGCGAAGAGGAAAGTCGTGTTCCACGCGACCACCTGCGGCGTGCCGATCAGCACGGCCTCCAGCGAAGCCGTCCCGGAATTGACCACGGCCGCTTCCGCATATCGCAAAATGTCGTAAGTGCGGCCGAAAACCAGGTCCACGTTCTTCCTGCCGGCGATATGCGGCAGATAATCCTCCTCGCTGCGGGCGGGCGCTCCGGCCACGACGAAACGCACGTCCTCCCAGCCCGGCAGGGCGGAAAGCCGGTCCGCCGTCCCCATCAGCACGGGCATCATACGCTTAATCTCCCCCTTGCGGGAACCGGCCAGCAGCGCAACGTAGCGGCCTTCCACGGGCCGTTCGAAATGATGCCCCTCGACCGCATCCACGAGCGGATTGCCCGCGTAGGTGAACGGGACGCCCTTTTCCGTGAAATACGGCACCTCGAAGGGGAACACGATGAACAGCCGGTCCACCCACTTCTTCAACTTGCGGTTGCGTCCCGAACGGGAGGCCCAGGTCTTGGGCGCGATGTAGTAAAAGACGCGGATGCCGCGGGCGTGGCACCATTTCGCGATCCGCATATTGAATCCGGGATAGTCGATCAGGACCACCGCGTCGGGCTGCCAGGCGGCGATGTCGCGCTTGCAGTCGCGCAGGTTGCGCAGCAACTTGCCGGCGCTGCCAAGCACGTCCGCCACGCCCATCACGGCGCCGTCGCGGTAGTGGTGCAGCAGCTCCGCGCCGGCCGCCTGCATCAGGTCTCCGCCCCAGCAGCGCAGCTCCGCGGAAGGATCCTCCTCCCGCAGCCCCTTCACAAGGTTGCTTCCGTGCAGGTCGCCGGAGGCCTCGCCGGCAATCAGAAAATAGCGCATAGGCGGTCGATTTCAGCCGTGTCGGTGTTGTCGATGTTCTGCGGGGTTATGGCCACGTAGCATTGGCTCATCAGGACGTGGTCGGCGTCGGCGGGGTTGTCGCCGTTGTCCACGAAGTCTCCGGCCATCACGTAGAGCTGCTCGTCCGGTTCCAGCCGGGCGACGTAGCGGCAGTCGTCTTCCGAGGGGATGCGACCGCGCTCTTCCAGGAAGCAGCCATAGTCCTGATACTCCCGCTCCCAGTGTCCGTGGCCCATCCGGGCGACGCGCACCCCGAGGATGCGGTCGGCGGGACAGTCGGGGAAGTTGATGTTGTAGAAGACTCCGAAACGGCGGTCCAGCTGCGGCAGCAGCTTGTCCAGGATGCCCGGCAGGAGGGCCTCGATGCCGGAAAAGTCCGCCTCGGGGTTGAAGGTGTCCAGGCTCACGCCGATGGCGGGGATGCCGTTCACGGCGCCTTCCATCGCGGCGCCGATGGTGCCGGAATAGATGGAGGCCGTGGCGGCGTTGCTGCCGTGGTTGACGCCGCTGACGATCAGGTCGGGACGTTCCGGGTACAGGACGTTGTCGATGCCGAACTTGATGCAGCTGGCGGGAGTGCCGTCCAGGCACCACCAGTCTTCGCCCAGCCGGTTGCCGAAGTGTTTGACGGCGATGGGTTTGAAGCCCATCGACACGGCCATCGACATTCCGCTCTGGGCGTGTTTGGGGGCCACGATCGTCAGTTCGCCGTATCGTTTCATCACGCCCACCAGGGCCATCAGCCCCTTCGCGTGTATCCCGTCGTCGTTGGTTATCAGAATCCTCATATCATCAATACTGTCGTTCTCCGAAGATGGCGGTGCCGATGCGGACGATGCTGGCGCCGTAGTCCAGGGCGAGGCGCCAGTCGGCGGACATCCCGATGGACAGTTCGCGGAAGTCCGCGAGCTCCGGGAAGAGGTCCTGCAGGTAGGCGCGGAAGTCGGCGATGCGGGCGAAATCTGCCCGGATGTCGTCTTCGCAGTCGGTGTTCGTGGCCATTCCCATCAGGCCGCAGAAGCGGACGTGGGTGTATTTTTCCGCGCGGAAGAGGATGTCCAGGATCTCCTCTTCGTGGAAGCCCTGTTTGGTCTGCTCCGCGCCGATGTGCAGTTCCAGCAGGACGCTGACCACCTTGTCGTTGGCCTTGCCCCAGGCCTGGATGGCGTCCAGCAGGTGCTGGCTGTCCACGGACTGCACGAGATGCGCGTACGGCAGCACCAGCTTGAGTTTGTTGGTCTGCAAGTGCCCCAGGAAATGCCACTCCAGGTCGAGGTCCGAAAGGTCCTCGACCTTCTTCGCAAACTCCTGCGGGCGGTTCTCGCCGAAGACGCGCTGCCCGGCGCCATACGCCTCGCGGATGGCTTCGACGGGGTGGAATTTGGAAACTGCCACCAGTTTCACTCCCGGTGGCAGTTCTCCGTGTATCGCTGTAATGTTCTCTTTGATCATTATTTGCGTTTCTGCTGGCGCATCTGCTGCTCCTGCAGCTTCTGGGCTTCCTCGAGGCGCTGCTGCCACTTGCTCTTCTGGACCGGCTTGCCTTCCGAGGCACGGACCTTCGCGAGGATCTTGTCCTTGTCGATGGACTTGCGGATGGCCCAGGTCTGCACGATGGCGATGAGCTGGGAAAGCAGGTAGTAGTAGCTGAGCGCGGCGGAGAGGTTGTTACAGATGAAGAACATCATAATGGGCATCAGCCACACGCTCATAAAGCGCATCGAAGCGGCGTTGGGGTCGTTCGCGGTGGGCTGCGACGACATCGTCATCTTCGAGTAGAGCCACATCGTGACCGCCATCAGCAGGGCGAACAGGGAAAGGTGGTCGCCGATCAGCGGCACGCGGGTCCCGAAGTCCACGATGGAATCGTAGGCCGACAGGTCCTTGCACCACAGGAAGGGCTGCTGGCGCAGCTCGATGGATGCCGGGAAGAAGCGGAACATCGCCCACAGGATCGGGAAGGTGAGCAGCATCGGCAGGCAGCCGCCCATCGGGCTCACGCCCGCCCGCTTGTACAGGTCCATCGTGGCCTGCTGTTTCTTCATCATCTCCTGCTGGTTGTCCGTGTGCGGGTACTTCGCCGCGATCTTGTCCATCTCGGGCTTGAGGGCGCTCATCTTGGCGGACGAGGCGTAGGACTTGTACGTCAGCGGGAACACCACGGTCTTGATCACCAGGGTCATCAGCAGGATGATGAGGCCGAAGCTGGAGATGAAGCGGTGGAAGAAGTCGAACATAGGGATGATCGCATAACGGGTGAACCAGCCCACGAGCCAGCCGCCCAGCGGGATGATCTTCTCGTATTTGTGTCCGAACTCCTTCAGGGTCTTGAAGTGGTTGGGGCCGAAGTAGAACTCGAAGGGCACGCTCCCCTCGCCCCCGGCGGGCAGGTCCAGCCGCATCTTGGCGCTGCAGGCCATCAGGTTGCGGTCGGGGTCGTCCTGGGGGAGGAAGTTCACGGCGAGCTCACCGGAAGAGAACTGCTGCGGAGCGCGCAGGATGGCGGAGAAGAACTGCTGCTGGAAGGCGAACCAGCTCAGCTTCGAGTCCACGCGCCGGCTGCCGTTTTTCCCGCGGCCAATCTCCGAGGGCTTCTTGTCCCCCTCGAAATAATAGTTCAGCTTGGAGTACTGCGATTCGTTCTTGTAGCCCTTCTCCATCCGGGGCATCGTGACGTCGAAATCCAGGTCGAAGACGCTGACGTTGCGCGGGATGACCGCCTGCATCCCCTTGAAGGAGAGCAGGTTGTCCATGCGGTAACTGTCGGCGTGCAAGACGTATTCCTGCTCGATGCAGCCGCCTCCGGCGAAGGGAAGGCGCAGCAGCACGGAGCTGTCCGTCTGCGCGGCGACCTCGAAGTTGAAGTCCTTCGTGCGGATGAACTCCCCGGCATACACGCTCACCGAATACTCGGCCCCGCCGGGCTTGAACAGGTAGAGGTCCGTGCTGTCGTAGTTCTTGTAGTCCTTCACCTGCACCGCCCAGGGCTGGGCGCCCTTGGTGCTGATCTGGACCACGAGCTTGCTGTTCTCCAGGGTGATGACGCTTCCCTCGGTGCGGGAAGCGGCCTCCAGCGAGGAGTCCTTGTAAATGGCCTGCGGCGTGCCCGGAACGACGGCGGCGGAGTCGCTCAGCGCCGCGGCGGCGTTCTCCGCCGCCTCGAGCTGCTGCGCCATCGTCTCCACGCGGGCCACCGAATCCAGCTGCGCCTGCAGTTCGGCCTGCTTGCGCGCCTGTTTGGACTGGAAGAGGGAGAAGCCGATGAAGATCGCGGCGATGAGGACGAAGCCGATGATGGAGTTCTTGTCCATTATGCCTCGCCCTCCTCAGCCTGCCTGATCTGCGCCTCCAATTCCTTCAACTCGGCCTTGGCCTGCTCGATCCTCTCCTCCATCTGGCGGATCAGCGGTTCGCTGTTCTTGGATGCGGAGAAGAACCCGATATTGTTCTCGTAGGTGGTGATGTTCTGCTGCAGCTTGTTGTACTTGTCGATGAGGATGTCCTTGGGGCTGCGCGGGGCCTTGCCCGGACGGGCCGGGGCGCCGCTGCGCTGCGAGCTAAAGGACGGAAACTTCTCCTGCATCGCGTCGCGCCAGGCACGGTTCACGTTGTCCTTCTCCTTGAAGGGCACGTGGCCGATGGCGTTCCAGCGCTCGGCGAAGCCGCGCATCGCCTCCTCGTCGTCGGCGGTGCCTTCGAAGGCCTTCACCTCCTCGATCAGGCTGCGCTTGGCCTTCAGGTTGCCGTAGAAGTCGTTCTCCCCGGCGTGCGCGTCACGGGCGGCGAAGAATTCGTCGCAGGCGGCGCGGAAGCGCTTCCACAGGGCTTCGGACTTCTTGCGAGGCACGGCGCCTATCTCCTTCCACTGCTTCTGCAGGGCGATGAACTGGTCCGTGGCCTTCTTCCACTCGGTGCTGGACTTGAGCGCCTCGGCCTGCGCGATCAGGTCGAGCTTCTTGTCGAGGTTCTCGTTCATATTGTCCTTGATGCCGGAGTAGAACTCGCGCTTGCGGGTATAGAAGGCATCGCAGGCGGCGCGGAAGCGGTCGTAGATCTTCTGGTTGTCCTTCTTGGTGGCATAGCCGATGCGGCGCCAGGCGGCCTGGATCTCCTCGATCTCCTTGGAGGCGGCGTTCCAGTCGGCCGACGAATTCAGCTCACGCGCGACAACCGCCTCGGTGCGCTCGCACAGTTCCGTCTTCTTCGCCAGGTTGTCCGCCTGCTGCTCCTTGAGGCCTTCAAAATGGGCCTGGTAACGCTTGTTGATCACGGCGGTGGCCGCCTTGAAGCGGTTCCAGATGTCTTCGCGCTTCTCCTTGGCCACAGGGCCGAACTCCTTCCACTGCTCGTGCAGTTTCTGCAGTTCGTGGAAGGCGCTCACCACGTTCTCGTTCTCGGCCAGTTTCTCGGCCGCCTCGCAGAAGGCTTCCTTGGCCTCGAGGTTCTTGCGGAAGTCCAGGTCGCGCAGGTCGCGGTTGATCTTGACCATATCGTAGAACTTCTCCACATAGAACTGGTAGGTGTCGTTGAGGTCCCGGAAAGCCGTGGCCGGTACGGGACCCGCCTCCCTCCAGCGGTTCTGGAGGTCGCGGAATGCCGGGAACTGGGCGCTGACATCCTCCTGACCCTCCACGATGGCCTTCAGCTCCTCGATGATGGCCTGCTTCTTGACCAGGTTCTCCTCGCGGCGGGCATCCTGCTGGCGGTTGAACTCGGCACGCTCTTTCTTGTAGTCGGCATACATCGCCTTGAAGTTCTGCTCCACCGCATCGAAGGGATTGTTCTGGCTGTTCTCCTCGCCTTCGGCCACGCCGCTCTCGCCCTTGAGCTTGCCCAGCAGGCGGTAGAAGGCGGACTTGATGGCCTCGGCCTCCTTGGAACGGGACATCCGCTCCGCGCTTGCCTTCAGCTGCCCGAACAGGTCGGAAAGCTCGGCGAGCGTCTTGTCGGCCAGGTTGTCGACCTTCTCCGGCGAGGGCTCCTCCGCCGCGGCTTCCTCGACAGCGGGTTCCTCCGCCACCGGTTCTTCGGCATTTTCAACAATCTCTTCTGCCGGGGCCTCTTCGGGAGCCGTTTCGGGGACGGCCTCGGGGGCCTCCACGGGTGCTTCGACGGGGGTTTCGACCGGCTGTTCGGCGGGGGTTCCGCTGACTTCTGCTACATCTGAAAGGACGGTTTCGTTCACTTCAGGAATGATGTTTTCGCTCATAATATTTGAGTTATAGATTAGTTATAACCCACAAATATACTAAAACTAAAATAAAAAGGGTAATTTTGCAAGACAAATCTTTCCGATATGAGAATCGACATCCTCACCGTCGTGCCGGAGCTGCTGGAGAGCCCCCTCTCCCACTCCATCGTGGGGCGCGCCATCAAAAAGGGCCTGGTGGACATCCGGGTCCACAACCTGCGCAAATACGGGATTGGCCCGCGGAAGAACGTGGACGACTACAGCTACGGCGGCGACGCCGGAATGGTGATGCGCATCGAGCCGGTATACGATATGATCGCGGAGCTGCGCGCCGAGCGAGACTACGACGAGGTCATCTACCTCTCGCCCGACGGCGAGCGGTTCACCCAGGCCATCGCCAACGAGCTGTCGCTCAAGGAAAACATCATCCTGCTATGCGGCCACTACAAGGGCATCGACCACCGCATCCGCGAGCACCTCGTCACGCGGGAAATCTCCGTGGGCGACTACGTGGTGAGCGGCGGCGAGATTCCGGCAGCACTGGTCGCCGACGCCATCGTCCGCCTGGTGCCGGGCGCGCTTACCGACGAGACCTCCGCCCTGTCCGACAGTTTCCAGGACGGCCTGCTCTCGCCGCCCGTCTATACGCGGCCGGCCGAATTCAACGGATGGAAAGTGCCGGAAGTCCTGCTCAGCGGAAACCCCAAACTCATTGACAATTGGCAAGATGAGCAGGCTCTGGAGCGTACCAGGCGCCTCCGCCCGGAGCTACTTAATAAATAATTTTAATAATTCAAGAAAAAATTTTCAACTTTTTTTTGAAAATTCTCGGCAAATCGTTGCACGATTAAAAAAAGGTATGTACCTTTGTAACCGGAAATGAAACAACTCACCTCCGGTTCTGTGCCGGAGCTTCTAACCAACAATAATTAACCTTCTATAAGGTAATACACTACTAACTAACCGTAAAAACTCGCTGTGACAGCGAGTTTTTGTCGTCTTATCAGACGCCAAAAGCTCGCTGTCACCAACTTATGACTGAGGGGCGTTCCCCTCAGACTCCCCCCGTCGCTCCGCTCCGACTGCCAGGGACGAACGTCAGCAGTCCGCCCTCACCTACAAACAGAAAGCGCCGGGGGGAACCCGGCGCTTTTACTATCAGTCTGACTGAATCTTACGGAACGATGGGCGTGCCCACCTCGGAAGCTTCGGCATCGTTGGCATCCAGCTTGAAGAGCATAAAGCCGGGGTTCTCCTTGGTGCAAGGCTCCCAGCCGAGGCCCGGATCGCTGTTCTTCGCGAAGTTCGTCCAGGCGGTCAGCATCTTCTCAGAGAGATCCCAGTCGCCCTGCGTCCAGGGACGCCAGCAGTACTTCAGGGTCTTGAACACGAACCACAGGTCGGAGGAGTGGAAGGCGCCCTTCAGACGGGCGGTCACCTCCGGATGGGAACCGTCGTCAGGCAGCGGACGGGCGAACTCGTAAGCCCAGGCCTTGCCGCCCTTCTCCTGGCGGTTCTCGCAGAACGCGGCGATGCCGGCGGACATATTGCCCATATCGTTCAGCGTGTAGCCGATCATATAAGGAACGTCGGCGAGCGAGCCGTCACGGGCGGCGTCGTCGAAGCTCTCGAGGCTCACGTAGCCGTCCACCATCGGAGAACCGGTGATGGAGCCGTACTTGCCGCTGGCGCCATTGTAGATGGTGCTGAGGGCGTAGATGGTCTCGGTGGAGGCGGCGCGCATCTTCTTGAGGTCGGTCAGGCCGGCCCAGTCCATCACTTCCTTCGTCGCGAGTTCGGCCTCCTTGATGTTCATCGGGCGGAAACGCATCGCGGACATATTGGCGGGCATACCGGCAGGACGGCCTGCAGGAGCGGCACCGGGACGGGCCGCAGGGGCAGCGGCAGGAGCGGCCTGAGGGATGTTCAGGCCACCGCCGGACATAATGACGGCCTTGTGGAACAGACCGCGGGCCAGCGGAGACTCGCACAGCGTCTTCACGCTGCCGGCACCGGCGCTCTGGCCGAAGATCATCACGTTGTCAGGGTCGCCGCCGAACTGGGCGATATTCTTCTTGATCCACTTCAGGGCCTCGATCTGGTCGAGGATACCGTAGTTGCCGGACACGCCGTGAGGGCTCTCGGCGGAGAGTTCGGGATGGGTCAGGAAGCCGAACACGCCAAGGCGGTAGTTGATGGACACAAGCACCACGTCCTTGGCGCCCCACTCCTCGGCATAAAACTCGGGCTCGGTGCCCCAGCCTTCACGATAGCCGCCACCGTGGATCCACAGCGCAACGGGGAGTTTCTTGTCGGGCTGGCCGGAGGCCTTGGTCCAGACGTTCAGATAGAGGCAGTCCTCACTGTAAGGAGACTCGTCGCCATAGCCCCACTCGGTGGTGTAGCCGCCGGGATAGTGCACGGCCTGGTAGCTCGGATGACCGAACTTGTCGCAGAGTTTCACGCCCTGCCAGGGAACGACCGGCTGGGGTTCTTTCCAGCGGAGGTCTCCAAGAGGCGGAGCGGCGTAAGGGATGCCCCGATAGACGATCACGCCGGGGAGCTCCGTGGTGACACCTTGCACCTGGCCTCCCTCGATGGTGAGGACCGGGGTGTTGACAGCCTTGCTGCACCCGAAGAGGGCGAGCACGGACAAGAGTAAAAGCGCTTTTCTCATATTTGTGAAGATTTAGATGATAGCCGTATTTTTCAGTGTTCACAAAGTTACCGAATCCGGCCGACGTTTCCTAGCAAGAAATGACCAAAAGAATAAAAAAATAAGTATATTTGATGGTAATAACGAGTTTTTTTAGGAATAAATGCACCTGGACCTGCGCCATAGAATCGGCCTTGAAATCGACCGCGCCCTGCAGAAGGATGTCCTGAAACACCATCCGCTGGAGCAGCTCTTCTGGGAATGCACCCTGCGCTGCAACCTCGCCTGCAGGCATTGCGGAAGCGACTGCAAGACCGTCGCACAGGCCCCGGATATGCCGCGGGAAGACTTCTTCCGCGTGCTGGACGACGTGAACGCCCACTGCCCGCCGCACTCCGTCTTCGTGATCGTGACGGGCGGCGAACCGCTGATGCGTCCCGACCTGGAGGAATGCGGGCGCGGCATCTACGAACGGGGCTTCGCCTGGGGAATGGTCTCCAACGGCTTCGCGCTCACGCAGGAGCGGCTGGAGGGGCTGATCAACGCCGGGATGGGCAGTATGACCATCAGCCTGGACGGGCTGCAGGACAGCCACGACTGGATGCGCGGCCGCGAGCACAGCTTCGAGCGCGCCTCGGCGGCCATCCGGATGCTCGCCGCCCGCAAGGACTTCGTCTTCGACGTGGTGACCTGCGTGAACCGGCGCAACTACGACGAACTCCCCCGCATCAAGGAAGCGCTCATCGGCTGGGGCGTGTCACGCTGGCGGATTTTCACCGTCGTTCCGATGGGGCGGGCCGCCGGCGATCCCGAACTCCAGCTGCCCGACGACCGGTTCCGCGGCCTGATGGACTTCATCAAGGCCACGCGCCGGGAGGGTCGCATCCGCGCCTCCTACGGCTGCGAAGGCTTCCTGGGCAACTACGAGGGCGACGTGCGGGACCACTTCTACCACTGCGAGGCCGGCGTCACGGCCGCCTCCGTGCTCGCGGACGGTTCCATTTCCGCCTGCGCGAGCATCCGCTCCGACTACCACCAGGGCAACATCTACCGGGACGGTTTTATGGACGTGTGGAATACCCGCTTCCAGCCCTACCGCGACCGGGAATGGATGCGCACGGGCGAATGTGCGGAGTGCAAGTATTTCAAATACTGCCTGGGAGGAGGGATGCACCTGCGCGACGACCGCGGACAGCTGATGTTTTGTCATTTAAAAAGAATTGGTTAACTTTGGGCATTATGAAAAAGCCAGTCAGATACATCTTGGGCGGAGTCTTGGCCTTGCTGGGGTTTTCCTCCTGCACCGCCCTGCGCGAAGCCCGGCAGGACAGCTACAACGGGCTGAGCCCCAAGCAGCAGCAGACGGTCAATGAGATCGTGGCGGAGCTGGATGCGCAGTATCAGGCCCTTCAGAACGACAGGGACACCAGGGAGGCCGCCCGCCGGCAGCACGTCCTGGACAGCATCCGCCGGGCGGAGATAGAGCGCAACGTGCTCCTCTACGCCGTTCCGAACGTCCCCTACCAGCAGATCAAGGAGAAATAGCCGCTTACGGGCGGACCTGTCCGCTTCCGTCGATGAGCCACTTGTAGGTGGTGATCTCCGCCAGGCCCATCGGTCCCCTCGCACCCAGCTTCTGGGTGCTGATTCCGATCTCCGCACCCAAGCCGAACTGCGCGCCGTCCGTAAAACTGGTCGGCGCGTTCACGTATACGCAGGCCGCATCCACCTCGGCCTGGAAGCGCTGCGCCGCCCCGGCGTCGGCCGTGACGATGCTCTCGCTGTGGCCGGAGCCGTACCGGGCGATGTGCGCGAGCGCCCCGTCCAGCGAATCCACCGTTCGCACCGCCATCTTGTAATCCATATACTCCGTGCCGAACGACTCCGGCGTGGCAGCCTCCAGCCAGGGATAACGGCCCTGCAAGGCCGCGAAGGCAGCTTCGTCCGCATAGATGACGACCTTGTGCGCCGAGAGCGGCTCCACCAGCGCCGGAAGGTCACCCAGGCGCGAGGCGTGCACGATCAGGCAGTCCAGCGCATTGCACACCGAGACGCGGCGCGTCTTCGCGTTGAGCACGATGCGGCGGCCGGTTTCCAGGTCGCCCGCGGCGTCGAAATAGGTGTTCACCACCCCGGCCCCCGTCTCGATGCAGGGCACCTTGGCGTTGTCGCGCACGAAATCGATCAGGCGCCGGCCTCCGCGCGGAATCACCAGGTCCACGTACCCTACGGCGCCGAGCAGCTCCGCCGCAGCCTCGTGCGTGGGCGGGAGCAGCGTCACCGCCGCCTCCGGCAAGCCCCGCTGCGCAAGCATCCGGCGGATCAGCTCCACGGCCGCCCGGTTGGAGGCGTCGGCATCCCGCCCGCCTTTCAAGACGCAGGCGTTGCCGCTCTTGAAGCAGAGCGAGAACACGTCGAAGGTCACGTTCGGGCGCGCCTCATAGATGACGCCGATCACCCCGAACGGCACGCTCACCTTGCGCAGGCGCAGGCCATTGGGCAGGAAACGGTCCTCCAGCGTGCGTCCGAGCGGGGAAGGAAGTTCCGCGACCTGGCGCATATCGGAAGCAATGCCCGCAAGACGCTCCGGAGTCAGCCGGAGCCGGTCGCAAAGCGGATTCTTCGGATCCATCCGCGCAAGGTCTTCCGCATTGGCGGCAAGCAGCGGCTCCTGCTGCGCCTCGATGGCGTCGGCTACGGCGCGCAGCGCATCGGCGCGGCTCACGTCCGGGAGCAGCGCCACCTGCGCCGCCGCCCGTCTGGCTTCTTCGAACGGGTTCATAGGCTAAGGGATGAATTCAGTGAAAACGGTGCTTTCCGGACGCTCCACCAGGTCCGGCAGGATGCCCTCGCGCTTGCCGTCGGCGATCACCACGCGGATGCCGCCCTCGGCCACGCGCCGGGCCGTATTGTATTTGGAGAACATTCCGCCGCGGCCGAAGGCACTCTTCTCCTCCCGGATGCATCCGGAAAGGTCGTCCGAGGCACGCACGGTCCGGATGACCTGCGCGCCATCCTCGCCGGGCCGGCGGTCGTACAGGCCCGGGATATTGCTCAGCAGCACGAGGGTCTGCGCCCCCACCATTCCGGCGATGAGTCCGGAGAGTTCGTCGTTGTCGGTGAACATCAGCTCGGTCACGCTCACGGTGTCGTTCTCATTCACCACGGGCACCACGCCGTGCTGGAGCATCACCTCCATACAGGCGCGCTGGTTCTCGCGTTCGCGTTCGGTCTCGAAGTTCCGCTTGGTGGTAAGCACCTGCCCCACGGACAGGCCGTAGTCGCGGAAGAGCCTGTAGTACAGGTCCATCAGGCGTACCTGACCCACCGCGGAATACAGCTGGCGCTGCTCCACGCTGTCCAGGTCGTCGTCCAGCCGCAGTTCCGTGCGGCCGCAGGCCACGGCGCCGGAACTCACGATCACCACCGCATAACCCAGCTCGCGCAGGCGGACCACCTGGTCCACCAGCGCCGACACGCGCGTCACGTCCAGACTGCCGTCCGGGCGCGTCAGGACGTTCGTGCCGATTTTCACTACCAAACGTTTCATTGAAATACTACTAACCGTAAGCGCAAAGATAATAAAATTAATATTCTTCCTGCGCTTTCATCCCGCATCCGCCCTTGAATTCGTCCACCAGATTGATGGCGTAGGCCTCTTCCCGGGAGATTTCCGTCTGCGTCCAGTCGATCTCGCCCTCGTGGCCCGCGTAGTCGCTGATGCGCACGGAGCACAGGTAGCCCTCGTCGTTGCGCTGGTAGGCGCTGCAGCCGGACATCGCGATGCGGTTGCGCTCCTGCTGCCCCTGTTTGGATACGATGTGGCACCACTCGATCACGCAGGTCTTGCCGTCGTCGATGATCGTCTCGTAACGCATCCCCACGCAGGCCGGGATGTAGGTGGCAAGGCCGTATCCGAAGCGATGGGCGTTCCGGGACATCTGCTCCTTGGTGAGCTCCGGCGTCCCCCACGGGTCGTAACCGCCTATGATGCAATCATCTGCGAATGCCGCGTGAATCTTGTCCGGGTTGCAGTAGGGCGCGTGGTGCAGAGCTTCATAATAAGCGCGCATCGCGCCGGTGAGCAGGCCCGGGTCGCCCATCTCGTAATGGGCCGGCTTGAAGATGGGTTTGCGGTAGGGCGTGAGGCCCGGGACGAAGGAATAGTGGGTGTACATCCGCACCTCCTCCAGTAACTTCGGGGTGCGCAGGTCCACGATCACGAAGAACGGGACCTCCTCGATGGCGGCGTCCACCACGAACTTGAACACGCCCTCCAGGGCGATGCGGCCCCCGCCGATGGTCTGGAACACCGGGGTGAACGTGGCCGCCGTGGCGTTGAACCGGGCCAGGAAGGCCGCCGCGAAATCGCGGATGCCGTCCAGCCCCTCGAAGCGCCCGTACGGCGCATCCACGACCGGAAGTTCGTCCCAGAAGAGTTTCTTCTCCCGGAACAGGCCGGCGACCGCATCCGCGTCGCCCGCGGAGAGGGCGTTCGCGAAAGCGATGTCCGGGGTATCCTGCCGAATGTCCCGCGGCATATCCTTGTACAGCCGCTCCAGGCTGCACTGCTTGCGGACGGGAAGTTCCTCGGTGGTGGCATTCTTGCAGCCGCTCAGGGCCAGGGCCGCGGCCAGCGCGGCGAACAAGAGTTTCTTCATCATATGATCGGGCGTTAATGTCGGATTCCGAATCGTAAAAATACGAAATCTTCTCCGAATTTGCTTATCTTCGCAGTGGAAAACCAATTCAGACAGAGCATTATGAAGAGAATCACCGCACTGCTGGGCGCCTGCGCGGCGCTCCTGACCCTAGCGGGCTGCGCCGCGAAACCGGCCGCTACCGCCCCCACCCTCGACGAGATCTTCGCCACCCGGAGAAGCATCCGCGCCTACGACGCAGGCAAGACCATCTCCGAAGCGGAGATCCGCGAACTGCTCACAGCCACGCAGAACGCCCCCTCCTGGGCGAACCAGCAGCCGAGCAAGTACTATGTCGCCCTCGGCAAGGAAAAGTTCGACGCCGTGCTGGATATGGTCGGCGGCAACAAACCGCGCGTGGAGAACGCCTCCGCGCTCATCGTCTCCACTTTCGAGAAAGGCAAGTCCGGCTTCTTCCGCGGCACGCCGGCCAACGACGCCGGCGACTTCTGGGGCGCCTACGACAACGGCCTCAGCAACGCCTACTTCATCCTCAAGGCCCGCGAGATGGGCTTCGACACCCTGATTATGGGGATGCGCGAGGCCGACCGGCTGCGCGAGCTGTTCGACATCCCGGAGAACGAGGCCGTGATGGCCGTCATCGCCCTGGGATACCGCGCGGAAGAGCCCAATATGCCCGTGCACCGTCCTTTGGACGAGATAGTCAAGTTTTTCTGAAAATAATTTTGCAGGATTGCGAAAAGTTTCTATCTTTGCAGTCCCAAAAGAAAGCAGCCTCTCTTCGAACGGTTTGATGACGCTGCAATTGAAAGTACATTGACATATGGATTTGATTAATTTAGTAGAGCAGTCGTTCTCCGAGAACAAGACTGCCACGTACCCGCAGTTCAAGGCAGGCGACACCATCACGGTGACCTACCGGATCAAAGAGGGTGACAAGGAAAGGCTCCAGAGCTTCCGTGGCGTGGTGATCCAGATTTGCGGTTCCACCCCCTATACGAAGACTTTCACCATCCGCAAGGTTTCCAACGGAATCGGTGTCGAGCGCATTTTCCCGTACGAGTCCCCTTCGATTGAGAAAATTGAACTCAACAAAGTCGGTAAAGTCCGTCGCGCACGCATCTTCTACCTCCGCAACCTCTCCGGTAAGAAGGCCCGCATCAAGGAGGCGAAGCGCGTGGTGAAAGAGACCCCGGCAGCGTAACATAGACCGGCCCTGCGCCGGTTGGAAATGGCGCCTTAGCTCAGCTGAATAGAGCATTTGACTACGGATCAAAAGGTCGCAGGTTTGAATCCTGCAGGCGTCACGAAAAACCCGCAACGATTTGTTGCGGGTTTTTTGTATATTTGTCCATCACACCAAACCTTTGAGGATATGAAGAAATACATTTGCGACATCTGCGGATACGAATACGATCCTGCAGCCGGCGACCCGGACAACGGAATCGCCCCCGGCACCGCTTTCGAGGACCTCCCCGCCGACTGGGTGTGCCCGGTCTGCGGCGTGGGCAAAGAGGACTTCTCTGCCGAATAGGGCGGCCTATTCCTCCGTCGAGAAGTTCTCGTACGAATCCATCACCCAGCCGGTCAGGCTGGGTTTTTCGTCTGCGACGACCCGCACCCACCTGGGCCAGACGCCCGCCACATCCAGCGGATGGACCACCATCCCGTTTTCCAGCGTGCCGGCGACGCGGGACTCCTCGTCCGCCCGGCTGTAAACCGGCACGGAATCCTGGCAGACGCGCATACACGCCGCAGACGCGGGGATCCAGGACTCGTCGGGGACCAGGATGTCCTCGCCGTCGCAGGTCAGATACCCGCTGACCATCTGCCACCAGCCGTCCTTCGCTTTCGCGACCCACATCTCATATTTCTTCCCCTGCTCCAGCAAGAAGGTGATTTCTCCCTTGCCGGGGGCCTCGCGCATCACGATGTCCCCTTCGGGAGCGACATACACCATCAGCGTAGGAAAGTCGTAGCCGTCGCCCGGCTCAAAAGCTTCGTCACGCATCCAGGAAACCTCGATCCATCCCGTCAGGTCGGCCGGCTCATAGCAGACCTTCACCCATTTTCCGTTGGAAGACAGCTCCAGCGGCTGCACCACCGCATTGAACTCCGTGATGGTCCCGGCCTTGGGCGCGTCCGGGCGCGGTTCCGTCCGCAGGAAACGGTACTGCCCGTCGGCATTGTCCGTGCCCAAGGCGAGCTCGGACTGACGGATCCAGGCCTCGCGGGAAGGGATTTCGATGTCCTCGCCGAATGTCGTCAGGCGGGAATTCTTAATCTTCCACCAGCCATCCGGCCCGGGGACGGCCGTCAACTGGTAGAAATCGGCGGCATCGACCTGGAAGACCACTTCCCCGTCCGGCTTCGCATAGATGTCGGTCAGCGCCCCATCTTCCGGATTGAGAATAAAACAACCGATCTCCTGCCGCCGGGTCAGGCGCAGGACGAGCGAGCCCACCAGGGCGATCACGACTATGAAACCGATAAAGGCCGCCAGGGCCGAAAGGACATTCTTCTTCGCCATAAGCAACTAATATTTCAGCATCACTGCATCGTGGTTCTTCTTGAGCGCCGGGACGTTGTCGAACACCATCGTGGGGTTCTCGTCCGGGTTGAAGGGCTCCCATTCAGGCAGGCCCTTGCAGTTGGGATTCCCGGTCTTGATGAAGGCGATCCAGGCGTTGCTGACGACGTCCGCCATCTTGTAGGCCTCGGGCGTACCGCCAGTCATCTCCCGCTGGTTCACGACGTTGTTGAACATAAACGGAAGCTCCATCCCGTGGCAGGCGGCCAGCGCCCCGTCATTCACCTGAGACTTCCACGCGAAGAGGTAGACATAGGCGTCGGCGCCACCCAGAGCCTGTTTTGCGGCGGCCTGCTTCAGGACGTTGCCGCGCGTGCGGAAATCCGTATTCACCAGTTCCTTCGGCGCCTGCCCGGGATAGACCGACTCGAAATCCTGCACGAACTGCGCGAACTTCTCCTCGCCCAGCCGGGGCAGCAGGCGCGCCTTCACCTCATCCATCGTAAAAGGAATATTGTTGGTATAGCAGAACTCGTTGAGGTTGGAGCCGATGAGCATCGGGACGTCCTTGCTGCACTCGGCGGCAATCGGGTCGAACGGATGCTGGACCAGATACTTCCCGTCCACGACGGGCGAGAATCCGCCGCGTCCGAAACGGCGGGACGCGCGGTTTCCGGCCGCCACCAGTTCCTCATAGGAGAACTGGGACAGGTCCACGTCCGGACCCGGCTTGAGCCCCAGTTCCTCCACCACGGCCAGGCCGAGCGCGCGGCTCTGCGCCGGCTCCTGCTGGCGCAGGGTGGAGCCGCTCTGCACGATAGCCCGGTGGAAGAGCCCCTTCGCGGCGGGCATCGCCATCAGGGTGGACGTCTTGCCGCCACCGCCGCTCTGGCCACCGATGGTCACGCAGCCCGGATCGCCGCCGAAGGCCGCGATGTTGTCGTGCACCCACTCGAGCGCCTTGATCAGATCCTGCTGGCCGAGATTCACGGACTCGGAATACTTCCCGCCCAGGGCGGTCAGGTCGATGTAACCCAGGATATTCAGGCGGTGGTTCACGGTCACGACCACGATGTCGCCCTTCTCGGCCAGGGCCCTTCCCTCCTGCGCGGGCAGGAAGATGGCGGAGCCGTTGGCATAGCCGCCGCCGTGGAACCAAACGAACACCGGCCGCTTCTTTCCGTCCAGCGCCGGGGTCCATACATTGAGCCGCTGGCAGTCCTCCGAATTCAGCTCCTTCTTGAACTGGAAACCGAAGTCGTAGTCGCTGGGCGCGCCGCCCCAGTTCATATCCTGGCCCTGCATCGCCTGGGGGCCGTAGACCTGGGTCTTCAGCACGCCGTCCCATCTGTCGGGATCCTGCGGCGGCATAAAACGTTCGGCCTTGGCGTAAGGGACGCCCTTGAAGGTGTAGATGCCGGCGTCGTTGTAGCCCAGTATCTTGCCGGAACTCGTGCTGACGATGCAATCATCCCCGGTGGTGATGGGGCCGGGCACGGCGCCCTGCCGGTCATTTGCGCACGCACAAAGGAGCAACGCCGTTCCCACGGCGAGAATCAGAGACTTTTTCATAAGCTGTTCAATCCTGTGGTTTTTCTTTTCCACAAGATGCGAATAGTTTTTCTAAAATCAAAATGGGACGGGGTGTCCGGAGCGCTAAATGTCCGCCTCCTCCGCTTCCGTGCAGACGCCCAGGGCGTCCAGCTGGCGCAGGAAGGCGTCCTCGAAACTGCGCTCGGCGATGCGGCGCGACATATTCAGCACCAGATGGTCGCCGTAGCCGATGCAGGCGGAGGCACCGGAATTGCCCCGCTGG
This sequence comes from Bacteroidales bacterium, assembly GCA_017548445.1. The sequence goes on from JAFYZZ010000014.1 coordinate 27,034, forward strand.
CGGCCCAGGACGAAGTCCACGTCGCACACGAAGGGGCGCAGCGCCTCCGGCAGTTCGATCCGGCCCAGATTCGAGAGCGTGTGCGAGCAGTAGCGGTCGCCCTTCAGCTTGTTGATGATGTCGATGATGGGCTTCTTCAGCACGCGCGGGATGCAGCTGATGGCGAAGTTGTCCTCCAGTTCCACGTTCTTCGCCACCTTGGGCTCCAGCTGGCTGGGCATCGCGAACAGCCGCTTCTGCGCGGCCACCACCTCCAGGATCTGGTCGAAGCCGTACTCCCCGTTGCGAACGTCCACGCCCAACATCACGTAGGACGAGAAGTTGCGCAGCGTCCGGCCGCCGAAGATGCGGCGCAGGTCCACCGGAACGTTGACTTTCAGCACGGAGCGGCGGCGGAGCGGATCCGCCCGGCGCACTTCCTGCAGGGCGTACACCATCGACGCGGACAGCAGGTCGGTGACCGTGCAGCCGCGGCTCTTCGCCGCCTCGCGGGCCTGGGCCATCGGGATGCGGACGCGCAGGTTGCGCAGCACCTTCGTCCCGAGCTGGCGTCCGCGGAGATGATAGGCGGGGTCGTTCTGCTCCAGCGAGCCGCGCTTGCCGCTGAAGTCGTCGAAGGCGTCGGCCAGTTCGGAAGCGGCGGGGGCGTCGGAAGGGTCCAGGATGCGCCCGCCGTACACCGGCTGCACGCCGTAGCGGAGGCGCAGGTACTCGGCGGTAAGCGTAAGCAGGAAAGTCATCCCGCCGTTGCCGTCGGTCAGCACGTGGAAGATGTCCTGCACGATGCGGCGGCCGTCGGCGGAAATGCGGAAGAGGAAGCCCCCGTTGCCGGGGATGCTGAACTGATGCAGCGGCTGCAGGGGCAGCACGCGGGGCGTCTTGTCCAGGCGGCGCAGATACCACCAGAAGGTGCCGCCGGTAAGGGTGTAGCCGAAGGTGGGGATACGCACGACGGTCGCTTCCAGCGCCTGCTGGAGCACCCCGGCGTCCACCGGTTCGGACAGGGTCACGGACATCCGGTACAGGGAAGAATACTTCTTCGACTGACTCGCGGGATATATGAAGGAGGCGTTGTCGAGCCTCAGCAAATTCTGCAGGACCATCGCTTTTCGTTTTTGGCTGATGCAAATTTACGGACGGCCGCACCCACCCGCAAAGAAACTACACCTGGCAGGCCGGAAAGGTGACAAAAAACGCCTTTGGCGGGAAAAACAGCGGGTTTCAGGGATGAAAAACACGGTTTTCACGCTTCGTCCCACCCCGTTCCGGGACGGAGCGTATGGAAAAATGATTACCTTTGTGATATGACCATCATCGACGCACATTCCCATCTCTGGCTCCGGCAGGAGGCCGTCGTGGACGGGCAGCCCATCCGGGCGCTTCCGAACGGCCGGGCCCTCTTCTTCGGCGAGGAACGCCAGATGCTCCCTCCTTTTATGACCGACGGGCGCAACAGCGCCGAGGTCTTCCTGTCCAATATGGATTACGCGCAGGTGGGCGCCGCCGTGGTGGTGCAGGAGATCATCGACGGCAACCAGGACGCCTATCTTGCCGACGTGCAGCGCCGCTGGCCGGAGCGTTTCCTGTGCTGCGCGATGCTGGACATCGACCGCAGCGGGCTCTCCGTTCCGGAAGGGTTCCGCGCGGCGGCCATCCCCGGCCACCGGATGAAGCGGGACCTCGACTCGCCGGAGATGATGGGCACTTTCCGGGAGCTGGAGCGGCGCGGCATCATCCTGTCGATGTGCCTCGGCGACGATGCCCGGCAGATCGCCCAGTTTGCCACAGTGGTGCAGGAATGCCCCCGGCTGAAGGTCGCCGTCGGGCACTTCGGGCTCGCCCGCTCGGAGCACTGGATCGATCAGGTGCGGCTCGCCCGCGCGGAGAACGTCCGCATCGAGAGCGGCGGCATCACCTGGCTCTACAACGACGAATTCTACCCCTTCCCCTCCGCGGTGCGCGCCATCCGGCAGGCGGCCGACGAAGTGGGGATGGACAAGCTGATGTGGGGCAGCGACTACCCCCGCACCATCACGGCCATCACCTACCGGATGTCCTACGACTTCATCCTGAAGAGCCCGGAACTGACTCCCGAAGAAAAGGCCGCCTTCCTGGGCGGCAATGCGCAAAGTTTCTACGGCTTCAGCGACCTCCCCGAACTCCCCTACATCAAAAATATGTCTGAATGAAAGCATTGCAGATTCCCCAGCCGCGGCAGGTCCGCGTGATCGAACTGCCGGAGCCCGTCGCCGGCCCCGGCGAAATCCTGCTCCGGCTGCACTATGTCGGCTTCTGCGGCAGCGACCTCAACACCTTCCGCGGACGCAACGCGATGGCGAAACCCGACGTCATTCCCGGCCACGAGATCGGCGCCGTCATCGCCGCCGCGGGGCCCGGCGTCCCGGAGCGTTTCCAACCCGGACAGGTCGTCACCGCCAATCCTTATACGAACTGCGGTAGCTGCGCCGCCTGCCGGGCGGGCCGCTACAACGCCTGCGAGCACAACGAGACGCTGGGCGTGCAGCGCGACGGCGCGATGCGGGAGTATATCGCCCTTCCCTGGCAGAAAGTCATCCCCGCCGGGGGGATCGACGTGCGGGGCGCCGCCCTCATCGAGCCGATGAGTGTGGGCTTCCACGCCGTGGCGCGGGGGCAGGTGGACGACTCCGACACCGTGATGGTCATCGGCTGCGGAATGGTGGGCCTGGGCGCCGTGATCCGCAGCGTGCTGCGCGGCGCCACCGTGATCGCCGCCGACCTCGATCCAGAAAAACTGCGGCTCGCCCGCGAACTGGGCGCCGCCTATACCTATAACACCTCGCTGCCCTGGCAGGACCTCCCCGCCCCGAGCGTCGTCATCGAGGCCGTGGGCGCACCCGCCACGTACCGGCTAGCCGTCGAGCGGGCGGACTTCTGCGGCCGCGTGGTGTGCATCGGCTACGCCAAGGGCGACGTGGAACTGCCCACCTCGCTCATCGTCAAGAAGGAGCTGGACGTCCGCGGCTCGCGCAACGCCACGCCTTCCGACTTCGAGGCCGTCATCCGCTCCATCCGGAAAGGCGGACTCCCCCTCGCGCAATTCATTTCCGGCATCGTGCAACCCGAACAGGCGCAGCAGGCGCTCGAGCGCTGGGACGCCGCTCCGGGCCAGGTCTTCAGAATCCTTACGCAATGGAATACAGAGAATTAGGCCGCACCGGCCTGCGCCTTTCCGCACTCGGTTTTGGCGCGTCCAGCCTCGGCGGCGTCTTCCACTCCCTCCGGGAGGAAGACGGCATCCGGGCCGTGTTCGCCGCCATCGAGGGCGGCATCAACTTCATCGACGTCTCGCCCTACTACGGCTACCTGAAGGCCGAGCAGGTGCTCGGCAAGGCCCTCCGGCAGATCCCGCGGGACAAGTTCATCCTCTCCACGAAAGTGGGCCGCTACGGCAAGGACGGCGTGAACAGCTGGGACTATTCCGCCAAGCGCGCGCACGACAGCGTGTTCGAGAGTATGGAGCGGCTGGGCGTGGACTACATCGACCTCATCAACGTCCACGACATCGAATTCGCCGACCTGGACCAGGTGTGCGCCGAGACGCTCCCCGCCCTCGTGGAACTGCGGGAGCAGGGCGTGGTGGGGCACGTGGGCATCACCGACCTCCAGCTCGAGAACCTGCAGTACGTGGTGGAGCACACCCCCGCGGGCACCGTGGAGTCCGTACTGAACTTCTGCCACTACTGCCTGTGCGACGACAAACTGCTGGATTTCCTGGACTTTTTCGAGGCGCGCGGCATCGGCGTGATCAACGCCAGCCCCCTGTCGATGGGACTGCTCACCCTGCGCGGCGCTCCCGCGTGGCACCCGGCCCCGGCTCCCCTGCAGGAAGCCTGCCGCCGGGCCGCCGCCCACTGCGCCGCCGCCGGCTACCCCATCGAGCGCCTGGCGATGCAGTACTCCGTGCACGAACCGCGCATCGCCTCCAACCTCTTCTCCACCACCCGCGCGGAGAACGTCCGGGCCAACCTGGCCTACATTGCCGAAGAACCCGACCCGGAACTGCTCGCGCAGGTGCGGGAAATCCTCGGAGACGCCTTCCGGATGAGCTGGAAAAATACCTGATAGTCAAATAGTTGCAATATCTGCGACATAGCCCAAACCTCCTTGTTGATAACTTTTTTCAGGAAAGAGGTTCAGATATGGATTTTTTTTCTACTTTTGCGCAAAATTTAGAAGGCTATGTATTGGACACTAGAACTGGCCAGCGCCCTGGACGATGCTCCGTGGCCGGCAACCAAAGAAGAACTTATCGACTATGCAAACCGTTCCGGCGCCCCTGAAGAGGTAATCGAGAATCTGGAAGAGCTGGAAGAGGAAGGCGAGATCTACGAGACCATCGAAGACATCTGGCCCGACTACCCCACCAAGGACGATTTCTTCTTTAACGAGGAGGAATATTAGACTGATTATCGACTAATTAGCATTGTAAATAGGCGGTTAAGCATAAGCCAGGGATAGTTCCCTGGCTTTTCTTATGCTTACCTATGGGGGGTAATGGGACGTATTGTAACCGTGTGCCTGTAAGCCGAGGGGTATGCCCTGTAGGCACCGAAGATGCCCCGGGCCGTATCTCCGACACCGGAAGTGGCATAATCCAGGTTCAGCGTAATGTCTCCGCCTCTTACCAACTGGTACTGATACACCGCCTTGGTCAGATTCTCCGTGGTACAGTCATATGCGTTGAATGCAAACGGGCTGTCCATGGAGAATTCCAGTCCCACGCCAGTAGCGTCCGTCAGGCGCACCCAGCGGTTATCCGTCCTGAGTCCGTAGTCCTGCGGTATCAGGTAGGGCTCATACATCTGGTCTATGTCAGATTTCCATATTCCCATCTTGTAACCGGTCTTGCGGTCCGGATATGACGCCTGCGGCCCGCGGCCGTACCACTCGACCTCCCGGAGCGACTTGTCCAGGCTCATTGTCAGGCCTATTCGCGGCAGCCACGCGGGCATCTGCCCCTGAGGGTGGACCTCGTGGTCCAGAACCAGCGTGCCGTCTCCGAATACACGCCAGTTGAACGTTTCGTCAAATCCGTTGTAGGACCGGCCGCTGATATAGGCGTCCAGCTGGGCATCCCTCATTCCGCCCCTTCCCAAAAGGGAAAGGTCGCGCACTTCCACCAGGACGTCGTCACCTGCTTCGCGTGCCTGCACCGAGACCGGGATCAGGTTCAGCTTGTCCAGTCCGGCGGAATAATAGTGCGATGCCAGTACCTGGCGGTGCCCGATGGAACCGTAGCCGGAAGTCTCGGCGCGGCCTGCGCTGTTGCCGTTCCAGCCGTCAAGCTCGTTGGCAACCGGGGCGCGCCAAACATTGAAGCGGAGCGGCTGGGAGATCAGTTCCCGTCCGCCGACCCTGGCCGATACAAGGGCTCCGGTGCGCGCATCGAATCGGTATTCAAATCCGTCTCCTGAAGCGACTATGGAGTTTGCGTCGGAAGCCAGGCGCACGCGCCCACGGGCAACGGGCTTTGGCGCGGCGGGGACGTTCCATCCTTCAAGGTCGAACTGGTCCCAGGAGACTTCGTGTCCTGCGGACGCCCATATCTCGTCCTTGGCAAGCACGGAGTTGAATGTCAGGCGGTATTCTTTTCCCGGAACGGGACTGGGCCTTTCCAGAGGAATACGTATCACCTTGCGGCTCAGCGGAGCCACGTCCAGGTCCATTGTTCCGGAAGCGACAAGATCGTTGTCAGCGGACAGGGTCCAGGATGTCTTATAATAGGAAGCGTTCAGGAAATGGTTGCGGTTCCATACTTCCACCAGACCTTTGTCGGCATCGACCAGCGTAAAGGACAGAGGCTGCGTGCACTTTTTCAGTTCCCACATCTCCGGCTGAGGAGTACGGTCCGGCCAGATGCAGCCGTATGTCCTGGCTCCTATGCCGTAGGTCCAGAATGTGCCCTCGTCGGTTTCTTCCTCGAAATCAAGCCATAGAGCGGCCTCGGAAGGTGCAAGTTCTGCAGGGCGCAACGCTTTTGCGAATACTCCCACATTGTCTATCAAGGCGTCGCAGATGTACACGTTGGTATCCTGTCCCTGAGCTTCTTCGCTGCGTCCGATGCACAGCGACAGGGGCAGGTTCCGGATATTGCCCCTCACAGGCTTGGAAGCCGCTTCGGACCCGTCTATGTAGATGCGCATGTTCTCTCCGTCGTAGGTGGCGGTGACGTTGTGCCACTTGCCTTCCCAGTCGGACGGAAGGCTGGCTGTCAGGACCTGCCGTGCGCCGTTGTCAAGGTAGAAATCCAGCTTGTCTGCGCCCTGCTGTTTGAGGCCGAACTGGTTGTCTCCCTTGGTGATAAGGTATCCGCCGCTGGCGTTATAATGTCTGGGCAGCAGGTCAAGGGTAAGCGTGAGCTTGTTGCCGGAGATCTCGACGGCGTCGGCCCTGTACACCTGCACCCACTGGTCCTGCTTGTTAAGGTCTATAGCCTTTCCGGTCACGGCCTTCACCAGGCGTGCATTGCCCATCATATGGGTGGGGACGCCGTTTCCGGACTTGTCCTTCAGGGCTCTCACAGGCTGGTTGAGGCCTACGCTCACGAAGTCCCAGAGGGCTCCGCCAATGGACTTGGGGTGCGAATAAATCACATCCCAGTAGTCTTTGACAGCACCGCCGCCGTTTCCTGCAACGGAGAGGTACTCGTCCATGAACGAAGGACGCAGGTCCTGACGGTCCAGACCGTAGCCCATCTCAAGTTCAAGTGGAGAAGGGTAACGGGGCCCTACTATATCCTCGGCCGGATGCTTGGCGGCATTGCCTCCGTACATCCAGAACCTTGTGGGATCCAGGGTTTTTCCTGTCTTCACCACTTCAGTTATATTGTTGCCTTCACCGCTTTCGTTTCCGGCGCTCCAGAACAGCACACAGGCGTGGTTCCTGTCGCGCAGGACCATCCGGCGCACCCTCTCGCGATACATTTCGGTGAATTCGGGCATATCGCTGACGTATTCCGTAGCGTGGGATTCATCACCGGTCTCGTCGATGATAAATATGCCATATTCATCTGCCAGGTCCAGATATTCATTTACGGGAGGGTAGTGAGAGGTGCGCACCCCGTTGAAATTGAACTGTTTGAGTATCTCGAAATCTTTACGGATCACATCCGCGGTCATGGTATGGCCCATGTCAGGATGCTGCATATGAGAATTGACGGCGCTCACTTTCAAAGGCTGGCCGTTCAGGTAGAACACGCCTTCGCGGATTTCGGTTTTCTTGAATCCCATCCTTTTGGTAACGGAGTCCACAACCTTCCCTGAAGCGTCGGTGAGTTCCATTTTCAGGTCATAGAGGACAGGAGTCTCGGAAGACCATTTCTGCGGAGCGATCACCTTTTGTCCGAGCCTTATGGTCTGCAGGCTTTCCCGCCCGACAGCAAAGGCCTGGCTGGCCATGGAGGCGACCTCGCGTCCGTCCTTGGATACCGTTGCATGGAGCTTGTAGCCATCCTGGTCGATATCGTATCCTTTGATATCTACCTTCAGCGACAGGTCAGAATCTATATAGTCGGGGTCGAAGTCCGTGATCACCTGCCAGTCAAAGATGCGCGCCTGCGGCGTGGCGTATACCGTCACGTCATCGAAGATACCGGCAAGACGCCAGTAGTCCTGGCCCTCGAGGTAATAGCCGTCACAGTATTTCACCACCATCACGGCCAGGGTGTTGTTCCCCGGCTTGACGTACTCCGTGATATTGTATTCCGATGGCTCCTGGGCGCCTTCGTTATATCCCACCTGCCTGCCGTTCACCCATACGAAAGAGCCGGAGGCCACTTTCTCGAAACGGAGGAACACCTGTTCACCCTTCCAGGAAGAAGGTATGTTGAATGTGGTACGGTATGCACCGGTGGGGTTGAAGTCCATAGGAACATTAGGCAACTGCACTGCAAACGGATTGGGCGCGCCTCCGCCGCCAAGGCGGTAGCTTGCCATCCTTTTCTGCTGCTCCGTGGCATTGGGATCCTCCAGTGTGCGGCGGTATTGCGCCAGGAGGGATTCCGGCATAGTCACTACGAACGGGGCGCTTACATTGCGGAATATCGCCTGACCGAATCCCTGCATTTCCCA
>JAFYZZ010000015.1 GCA_017548445.1 Bacteroidales bacterium
CGCCGCACCCGCACGGCCGACCTGGAGACGGCCGTGCGCCAGCGTTTCGGTCCCGCCTTCCCCGCCGCCGAGGTGGACCGCCTGGTGCGCCTCGCCCTGCTGATCCGGGCAGAGCGCGGCATCGGGCTGGACGAGCTGTGCCGCGCCACGCAGCTGGAATACGCCGACGTCGCCCGCACGGCGGGCCTGCTGGAAGAGGAAGGATTCATCGAGATGGACCTCCTGCAAAGATGCTCCATCAATGTAAAAATTGCTTAACTTTGTGGGATCTATATGGAGTACATCGACACGCACACCCACGCCTACGACGAGGCCTTTTCCGGTTGCGAAGACGAGGTGGTCGCGCGCGGCGTCGCCGCCGGCGTCACCATCCAGCTGCAAGCGGACGTAGACTCGCGCGAACGGGACCGGATGTTCGCCCTCGTGGAGCGGCATCCCGGCGTGCTGCGGCCGATGCTGGGACTCTATCCGGGCTCCGTCGACAAGGACTGGCGCCGGGAGATCGACGCGCTGGAGGCCTGGCGCGACCGCGGCATCGTGGCCGTCGGCGAGATCGGCCTGGACTACCACTACGGCGCAGATTTCAAGGCCGAGCAGCAGGAGGCGTTCCGCGTCCAGCTGGAGCTCGCCGCCGCCTGGGACCTGCCCGTCAACATCCACCTGCGCGAGGCCACGGAGGACTTTTTCGCCATCATCGAAGACTGCCGGCACCTCCACCTGCGGGGCAACCTCCACGCCTTCAGCGGCAGCGCCGAGACCTTCGAGCGCCTGCGTCGCCTGGGCGACTGGTACGTCGGCATCGGCGGCGTGCTCACCTTCAAGAAGGCATCCCTCGCCGAGACCGTCAAGCGCATCCCGCTGGACCGCATCCTGCTGGAAACCGACGCGCCCTACCTCACGCCCGTCCCGCACCGCGGCGAGCGCAACGAGAGCGCCTATATCCCCATCATCGCCGATTTCCTCGCCCGGCAGAAAGGCGTCAGCCCCGAGGAAGTCGCCGAGACGACCACCGCAAACGCTAAAAGACTCTTCGCTTTATGAAGCTGAATCTCAAACTGTTCCAGGAAAAGGAACATCCCACTTCCGTCCTTCTGATCTATACGGGCGGCACCATCGGCATGAAGGCCGACCCCGTCGACGGCACCCTCAAGCCCTTCGACTTCAGCGGCATCCTCGAGGAAGTGCCCGAGCTGCGCAAGTTCGCGCTCAAGATCGACTCATACACCTTCAACCCCCTCATCGACTCGTCCGACGTCGAGCCCGCCCTCTGGCAGTCGCTCGCCCGGCTGATCCGGGACCGCTACGACGACTACGACGGTTTCGTCATCCTGCACGGAACGGACACGATGGCCTACAGCGCCTCCGTCCTGAGCTTCATGCTGGAGAATCTCGGCAAGCCGGTCATCTTCACGGGCAGCCAGCTGCCCATCGGCGAGCCGCGCACGGACGGCAAGGAGAACATCATTTCCGCCGTGGAGATCGCCACGGCGAAGGATACCGACGGGCGCCCGATGGTACCCGAGGTGTGCATCTGCTTCAATTCGCAGCTGCTCCGCGGCAACCGCAGCGTCAAGGTCAACGCCACCGGATTCGACGCCTTCAAGTCGCCCAACTATCCGCTCCTCGCCATGGCGGGCATCAGCATCAAATACAACAACAGCTTCATCCACAACGACTACGACCGCCGCAAGGGCGTGTCCGTCCACACGGACCTCGACACGCGCGTGTCGGTGCTCAAGCTGCATCCGGGCATCACGGAGCAGGCCGTCCGGGACATCCTCCTCGGCGACGGCTCGCGCGCCGTCATCCTGGAGACCTACGGATCGGGCAACGCCCCCTGCCGGCCCTGGTTCCTCGCGCTCGTGCGCGAAGCCGCCTCGCGCGGAAAGATCCTGCTCAACGTGACGCAGTGCCTGAGCGGCGACGTCGATATGGACATCTATGCGACCGGCCGCGCCCTGAAGGATGCGGGCGTCATCTGCGGCCACGACATCACCACGGAAAGCGCCCTCGGAAAGCTGTTTTACCTGATGGGCGGCAACGCCGACAATGACAAAGTGAAGGCACTTTTGGAGAAGAACCTCAAAGGGGAAATCTCAAAATAATTATTGATAAATGGATTTTTTTTGCTAAATTGCACCGCTTTTTAGATATACGCGCATAGAATATATCACAACTAATACATTATTAAATTCATTATGAAAAAGTTTTTCATGTTTTTGGCAGGTGTAGCCACCATGGCCTTCTCTGCAGTCAGCGCATTCGCCCAGGAAGAGATGAGCGCAGCCGACCTTCTCGGCGGTAGCGAAGTTCCTCTCAACCAGGCTCTCAAGACCAAGTTCATCGAAGGTGACCCGAAATTCATGTCCTTGATCGTCATCTGCTTGATCATCGGTCTTGCTCTGGCTATCGAGCGTATTCTCTACCTCTCCTTCTCCAAGATCAACACCAAGAAGCTGGTCGAGAATGTCGAGGCTGCCCTCAACGAAGGTGGCATCGAGAAGGCTAAGGAAGTCTGCCGCAACACCCGCGGTCCGGTCGCCAGCATCTTCTATCAGGGTCTCCTGCGCTACGACCAGGGTCTTGACGTGGTCGAGAAGACCATCATCTCCTACGGTAGCGTTCAGCAGAGCCAGCTGGAGAGCGGTCTTTCCTGGATCTCCCTGTTCATCGCCATCGCCCCGTCCCTCGGATTCCTCGGTACGGTTATCGGTATGATCAACGCCTTCGACGCCATCCAGTCCTCCGGCGACATCTCCCCGAACATCGTTGCTGGTGGTATGAAGATCGCCCTTATCACGACGGTCGGTGGTCTTATCGTGGCCATGATCCTTCAGATTTTCTACAACTACATCCTCGCCAAGATCGAGTCCATCACGATCGATATGGAAGATTCTTCCATCAGCCTGATCGATGTGCTCTCCAAATACAACAAGAAATAATCGTTTCCCAGGTTTAAAAACTGAATATAATGAAACTCAACAAAGTATTCAAATGGGGAATGGTTGCGCTAATCGTGATTAGCATTGCACTCCTGGCCTGGGGCTTCATCTCCGGCTTCGCGACCCCGAAACCCGATCAGGTCGCCCTGCCTCCGACCAACGCCCTCCTCACCATGGCTGCAATCATGATTGGCGTCGCCCTCGCCGCTTGGGTTGTCGTCGGATTCATCATCAGCGTGAAGAACGACCCGAAGTCCATCGTCAAGATGGGTATCGTGCTCGTCGCCGTCGCTGCCCTGTGCTTCGTCGCCTACCTCTTCGCGAAAGGCGATCCCGCCGTCGGCTACACGGGCAAGCCCGTCACCGCCGCTACGCTCAAACTTTCCGATACCATCCTTAACCTCACGCTGATTACCGGCGTCGGTGCCATCCTGGCCATCATCGTCGGTGAAATCCGTCTGGCTATCGCTAACAAGAAGTAATCATGGCCAAGAAAACACCAGCAATCAATTCGAGTTCTACGGCCGATATCGCCTTCCTGTTGTTGTGCTACTTCCTGATGACGACGACAATGGGTTCGCACTTCGGACTCTCCCGTCGTCTCCCCCCGATGCCTGACCCGAGTCAGAAAGTCGAGGATCAGAAGATCAACCGCCGCAACATCATCGTGGTGAAGATCAACTCCGCCGATAGGATTCTTGCCGGTTCCGAAGCCATTGAGATCTCCCAGCTCAAAGATAAGATCAAAGAGTTCTTAAGCAACCCGACCAACGACCCGAATCTCCCCGAGCGCGAGATTCAGGAGATCGAAGGCTACAGCAAGGGCACGTACCCCGTTTCCAAGGGTGTGATTTCGCTGCAGAACGACCGTGGCACCAGCTACCGGGCCTACATCGAGGTCCAGAACGAGCTCGTCAAGGCCGTCAACGAAATCCGTGACGAATTCTCCATGCGCGAATTCGGCGTGAAGTACAGCGCCCTGCAGGACGAGGCTCAGCAGAAAGTCGTCCGTGACTGTATCCCGCAGAACATTTCCGAGGCCGAGCCTAAGGACGTTGGTAAGAGAAGATAATAGGAGGATAGATTATGTCAAGATTCAAGAAAGGCGGCAAAAAAGAAATGCCGGGAATCACTTCGAGCTCGCTCTCGGATATCGTGTTCATGCTCCTGTTCTTCTTTATGGTCACCACGCAGATGCGTGACAAAGAACAGAAAGTCAAGGTGGTCACACCTGAAGCTTCCGAAGTTGTCAAGCTGGACCGCAAGGACCTCAACTCGTACATCAACATCGGTTCCCCGACCCTGGCCTACCAGGCCCAGTACGGTACCGACGCCCGTATCCAGTTGAACGACGCCTTCCGCACCACTGACGACATCCGCGACTTCATCGCTGCAGAGCGTGAGTCCAAGAGCGAAAAAGACCGTTCTTTGATGACCGTCTCGATCAAGGCTGACCAGGATGTCAGAATGGGTATCGTAACCGATGTGAAGCAGGAGCTGCGTCGCTGCTCCGCGCTGAAGATCATGTACTCTGCAAGAAAGCCTGCGAAATAAGCAGGACGCAGTACCGAATACGAGCAGCCCCCTTCAACGAGGGCTGCTTTTTAAAATATTGAGAATCATATGAAGGAAATACTTCGTACCAAGGTCAAAGACCTGCTCGCGATGGAAGCAGGCCGTGAGGTCCTGGCCAAAGGTTGGGTCAGGACGAAGAGAGGGAACAAGGAGATCGCGTTCATCGCGCTGAACGACGGCTCGACCATCAAGAACATCCAGATCGTCGTCGACAAGAACGAGAAGACGGAGCCGGTGCTCGCCCAGATCGGAACGGGTGCCTGCATCGCCGTGTGCGGAAAGCTGGTGGAATCGGTCGGCAGCGGCCAGGCGGTCGAGATCAAAGCGGAGGAGATCACGGTCTATGGTACCTGTGACCCGATGCGCTATCCCCTGCAGAAGAAGGACACGTCCTTCGAGTACCTGCGGACGGTCGCGCACCTTCGCCCGCGTACCAACACCTTCGGCGCCATCTACCGGCTCCGGAGCCAGATGGCCTTCGCCATCCACGAGTATTTCCACAGCAAGGGCTTCGTGTACCTGCACACCCCGCTCATCACCGAGTCCGACTGCGAAGGCGCCGGCCAGATGTTCCAGGTCACCACGCTGCCGCTGGAGAACATCCCGCGCGACAAGAAGGGCCGCATCGACTACGGCAAGGACTTCTTCGGCAAGCAGACCAGCCTGACGGTGAGCGGCCAGCTCGAAGGCGAGCTCGGCGCCACGGCGCTCGGCGAGATCTACACCTTCGGTCCGACTTTCCGCGCCGAGAACTCCAACCCCCCGCGTCACCTCGCGGAGTTCTGGATGATCGAGCC
>JAFYZZ010000016.1 GCA_017548445.1 Bacteroidales bacterium
GGCTGGCGCCGGACAAGCGTTTTTTGCTTGGCCGACGCCAGCCCTGCCGCCTCGGCGGAGAAACCCTTTGTTGCATTTCTCGCAGACGCTTTGTGCTCTCAACAAAAATAACTAGCTTTGCATTAGGCAAAATGGTCGTCTGAATCGGCCGGTAATGAAACCAGGAGCGAAAGGTCTTCCCGTTCTGGGAGCGGCTCCCTTCACAAAAAGATTCAATTTTGGGGACAAGGTGTCTCATACTATGGGAATACCTTACCTTGATAGCATTATCCAGTTATTACACTTAAACATCAAAGAACTATGTGCATCAACAAAGAAGACATCCCTCGCGGAAATTCACCGGAAGAGATTCAAAAGAGAAGCGAAGTTATCTTAAGGTTTTATCACGAGTGGAAAGCGGCTAATCCCGCCCAACGTGTTTACAACCATAGACTGAAAGATTTTATCAATGTCAGGCAGATTTCCATCGAAGAAACGGCGCGGCATGCGGCGAAAACATATTTGTCGACTCTGGCGGTTTTGCAGTTGGACGGGATCTTGGCATGCGCTAGAAAAAAAAGGGTGGGTAAACCCCGAGATCGTTCAAATCAATCTCAGTTTCAAGCTATGATTGAAATGGAGCACGACTGTCCTGGAGTCGGCAAGGTTAAACTTATGGTCGGTGTCAGATTCAAGACACACTTAAAAATACAGTATTGTATTACTGCAATTGACGTTCTTGAATAAAAAAACACCTCGCACTTGCGAGGTGTTAACTTTGCCCCAGTCATGCACGGCAAGAGTTTACTCCAAAGAGTGAGCCTTCGCGGGGCGGGGACTTTTGCACGCAACGAATAGCTCTCAAAACCGCGTCTTAATCGACCACGGCAAAGGTAGTGCTTTTTCTTGAATCTGCAAGGGTTCGGCTGCCGCCTCGGCGGAGAAGCCCTTTGGGGATTTCGCGGATTATTCGTAAATTCGTGCTATGGAAAAGAATCAGCGAATTACACCGTTGCATATTTATGAGCTTGCTGCCGGAGAGATCTTCGTGTTCGGCAGCAATGCCGAGGGGATGCATATGGGCGGAGCCGCGCGGGTGGCGATGAAAGAGTTCGGGGCCGTGTGGGGCCATGGCGAAGGGCTGCAGGGGCGCTCATACGCCATCCCGACGATGGAAGGCCTCGACAACCTGGCGCGGGCGGTGGCGCGGTTTATCGACTTCGCCCGGCAGCACCCGGAACTGAAATTTCTGGTCACACCCATCGGCTGCGGCATTGCGGGCTACCGGCCGGAGCAGATTGCGCCGCTGTTCGCGTTTGCCGTCAAGCTGGATAATGTATCCCTTCCGAAGAGTTTTTGGAACGTTTTAACGGACAACAAGGTATAATGTTCAAGGTCAGCGAAATCCTGACAACGCCGCCGGAGGCGTTCTCCTCGGAACTGCAGGAGAAGGTCTATGCGGCCTTTGCCTCCCTGGACATCCCGTTCGGGCGGGTGGACACCGACCCGGGACTGACGATGGAGGATTGCCAGCACATTGACGCAAAGATCGGCGTACGCATCGTCAAGACGGTGTTCCTGTGCAACCGGCAGCTGACGGAATTCTACCTCTATGTGACCACGGACGACAAACCCTTCGTGACGCGGGAATTCTGCGGGGCGCTGGGCATACCCCGCGTTTCCTTCGCGCCGGCGGAAAAACTATGGGAACTGACCGGCGTGCTGGTGGGGGCGACCACGGTCCTGAGCGCCGTGCTCCCGCAGGCCGCCGGCGTACACCTGGTGATGGACCGCAGCGTGGCCGAAGGGGAGTGGTTCGCCTGCACGGACGGCACGGCCACCTGCTTTGTCAAGATCCGCACGGCGGACCTCCTGGAAAAATATCTGCCCGCCACCGGGCACGACCTGACGCTGATTTGAGATTATTGATCAGCGGAAATTCACTGAAAAGTGGTATATTTACCCCTTGATTTTCATTAACCAGCAGTTAGTATGTGCGGAATCGTGGGATATGTCGGAGGGCGCCAGGCCTATCCGATCCTGATCAAAGGCCTGACCCGGCTAGAATACAGAGGCTACGACAGCGCCGGCGTGGCGCTCGTCAACGACGACGGCAACCTCGTCATATACAAGACGAAAGGCAAGGTCCGGGACCTGGAGAAAGTAGCTGAGGACAAGGACGTTACCGGATGCATCGGCATCGCCCACACCCGCTGGGCCACCCATGGCGAGCCGAGCGACGTGAACTCGCACCCCCATTATTCCGAGAACCACGAACTCGCGCTGATCCACAACGGCATCATCGAGAACTACCAGGCCCTGAAGACCGAGCTTACCCGGAAGGGATACCATTTCCAGAGCCAGACCGACACGGAGGTCGTCATCCAGTTGATCCAGTATATGATGGACTCGCGGGGTGTGTCCTTCGACGAAGCGGTGCCCCTGGCCCTGAATCACGTCGTGGGCGCCTATGCGCTGGTGATTATGGACCGGCGCCAGCCGGACAAGCTCATCGCGGCCCGCAAGGGCAGCCCGCTGATCATCGGCGTGGGGGAGAACGAGTACTTCGTGGGTTCCGACGCCTCCCCGATCATCGAATACACCAACAAGGTGGTGTATCTGGGCGAAGAGCAGATCGCTTATATCCAGCGCGGACAGGAACTCCGCATCACAGACCTGAAGAGCGTCGAACAGACGCCCCAGGTGCGCGAACTGGAGATGAGCCTGAGCGAGATCGAGAAGGGCGGCTTCCCGCACTTTATGCTGAAGGAGATCTTCGAGCAGCCGCGTACGCTGCGGGCCTCGATGAAGGGGCGCCTGCATCCGGAACTCGGCGAGGTGAAGCTCTCCGGCGTCATCGACAACCGGGAGCGCCTGCTGGGCGCGAAACGCATCATCATCTGCGCCTGCGGCACCTCCTGGCACGCAGGCCTCATCGGCAAATACCTCATCGAGGAACTGACCCGCAAGCCCGTGGAGGTGGAATACGCCTCGGAGTTCCGCTACCGGCGTCCGGTCATCTTCCCGACGGACGTGGTGATCGCCATCTCCCAGTCGGGCGAGACGGCGGACACGCTCGCGGCGGTGAACCTGGCCCGCGAGGCCGGCGCCTTCCTGTTCGGCATCTGCAACGTGGTGGGTTCTTCCATCGCCCGCGCCACCGACACCGGCTGCTACACGCATATCGGCCCGGAGATCGGCGTCGCCTCCACCAAGGCCTTCACCGCGCAGGTCACGACGCTTTTCCTGCTGGCGATGAGCCTGGCCGAGCAGTTGGGCACCGTCACGGAAGAGCGCCGCGCGCAGCTGGTCAGCGAGTTGCAGGTCATCCCGGATAAGATCGCAAAGATCCTGGAGCACGATGCGGACATCGCAGACCTTGCCAAGATTTTTACCTACACGCACAACTTCCTGTACCTGGGTCGCGGCTACAACTATCCCGTAGCGCTGGAAGGCGCGCTCAAGCTCAAGGAGATTTCCTACATCCACGCCGAGGGTTACCCGGCCGCGGAGATGAAACACGGCCCCATCGCACTCATCGACGAGGAGATGCCGGTGGTCGTGATCGCGCCGCGCCGCGGCAACTACGACAAGATCCTGAGCAATATCCAGGAGGTGAAGGCACGCCGCGGACGCATCATCAGCGTCATCACGGAAGGGGACAAGGACGTGAAGGCCCTCTCGGACTGGTATTTCGAGATTCCGGACACGGAAGAGTGCTTCGAGCCGATCCTGTCCATCATTCCGCTGCAGCTGCTGGCCTACCACATCGCCATCGCCAAGGGCCGCGACGTGGACCAGCCCCGCAACCTCGCCAAATCCGTCACCGTAGAATGATGCGCAGGTTGCTATTGGGTGCCGCAGTGACGGCTTGCCTGGCGCTGCTGCCGTTTCCGCTGGCGGCGCAGCCGCTGCCCGAACCGCTGACGGAGCGCACGCTCCGGGTGGATTACGTGTTCTCCGGCACGGACAGATCGTGCACCATCGCAGTCGACAAGCTCAGCTGTTTTGACGGTTGGGCCGGACGGCGGGTGCATCTGGACGAGGTCCTGCTCCGGGGGAACGGGCAGATCCGGATGCACGACGCGGAAACGGGCCGCCTGCTCTACTGCCAGTCCTTCTCGACGCTTTTCCAGGAGTGGCAGGCCACCGAGGAGGCCACGCGCGTGCAGAAGAGTTTCGAGAACGTGTTCCTGCTGCCGATGCCCTCCGTGCCCGTGGATGTGACGGTGGTGCTGTTCGATTTCCACCGGAACATCTCGGCGCGCCTGACGCATCGGGTGGACCCTTCGGACATTTTGATCCGGCATATCGGCGACACGCCGCCTCCGACGCGTGACCTGCTGCGCAGCGGCTCTTCCGAGGCGTGCATCGACGTGGTGATCCTGCCCGAAGGCTATACCGCGGAGGAGATGGATACTTTTTACGCCGACGCGGCCGTGGCGGTGGAGAGTTTCCTGAACCATCAGGCGTTCCGCGAGTTGCGCGACCGCTTCAACTTCGTGGCGGTGGAGCTCCCTTCCGCGCAGAGCGGGGTGAGCGTGCCGCGCCGCGGCGAGTGGAAAGACACCGCGCTGGGCTCGCACTTCGATACTTTCTATTCCGACCGCTACCTGACCACGCTCGAACTGGAGCGGATGCACGACCTGCTGGCCGGCCTGCCTTACGAGCACATCATCATCCTGGCTAATACCGACACTTATGGCGGCGGGGGCATCTTCAATTCCTATACGCTGACCACCGCCCATCACGCGGCTTTCCGGCCAGTGGTGGTGCACGAGTTCGGCCACAGTTTCGCGGGCCTGGCGGACGAGTACGCCTATGACGACCAGTACGTGGAGCAGTATTATCCCGACGTGGAGCCCTGGGAGCCGAACATCACCACGCAGGCGGATTTCGGCGCCAAGTGGCAGGGGATGATGGGGCGCTACGGCGTCGGGCTGATCGAGGGGGCGGGCTACCAGTCCAAGGGCGTCTGGCGTGCCACGGAGGACTGCCGGATGCGCACCAACGCGGCCGGGGACTTCTGCCCGGTGTGTGCCGAGGCCGTCCGTGCGATGATACGGTTCTATACGGGAGACTAGCCTTTTTTAAAATGGTCGAAGCCGGCGGGGAGGGGTTCGCCGGTTGTGCCGGCGAATGACGGAGTTGCGCCGATCTTGCCGATGACGGTATGAGGGATGCCGAGGGTCTTTTCGGCGTCCGGATCCACAGTGAAGAGCAGTTCGTAATCCTCGCCGCCGCTGACGGCGAGTTCCGTCGCGTCCCAGCCCTGGCGGGTGCAAACGCGCTGCAGGGCAGGGGACAGGGGCAGCGCCGCCATATCGATTTCGGCGCCGACCCCGGACGCCTCCAGGATATGCCTCAGGTCGGAGCCGATCCCGTCGGAGATGTCCATCATCGCGTGGACGCCGGGAATGGCGGCGAGCCGCAGGCCTTCCTCGATGCGGGGAAATGGCAGGTAATGCCGGTCGATGAGCGCCTGCACGTCCGCATCGCGCTCCAGGTCTTCCAGGATGGCTTTCAGTCCGCCGGCGGAGTCACCCAGCGTACCGGTCACGCAGACCAGGTCGCCCGGCCGGGCGGCGTCGCGCTTGCGGGCCGAGCCGGAAGGGCATTCGCCAAGCACGGCCACGTTGATGCAGATGCGGTCGGGCGAGGCGGTGGTGTCGCCCCCGAGCAGGGCGGCGCCGAAGCGCTGCGAGATGTCGGAATAGCCGCGCAGGAAATCCTCCACCCAGCCGGTCTGCAGGTCTGCCGGGAGTGCGAGGGAAAGGAAGGTGCCCGTCGGTCTTCCGCCCATCGCGGCGATGTCGCTGAGGTTTACGGCGGCCGACTTCCAGCCCAGTGCGTAGGGAGGGATGTCGTCGCGCAGGAAATGCGTTCCCTCGACGAGCATATCCGTGCTCACCAGGGTGTCGCGGCCGTCGCGCTGGGGGAGTACGGCGCAGTCGTCGCCGATGCCCGTAACCCCTTCCGGGGCCGGGAACCGGGTGCGGATGCGGTCGATCAGGCCGAATTCGCCGAGTTCTGCGAGGGTGTTGCCGGCTTGCTTGTCCATTCTTCCTGCAAAGATAATGAATCACCTAAAAATGTGTATATTTGCAAAGATGAAAGCTCCGAAGAATCTCGAAAAATACGGTTCGAACTTCGATTCCGAGAAGTTCCTGAAGAAGCTGCGGCGGACGGTCCGGCGCTTGGGTGCCAAGGCCGTCTACTATGCCCTCATCCTGTATTATGCGTTGCAGGACCCCCAGATTTCACGGAAGGACAAGACACTGATTCTGGGAGCATTAGGCTATTTCCTGCTGCCTTTGGACTTGATTCCGGATTTCCTGCCCGCCCTCGGATTTACCGATGACATTGCCGCCCTCGGCTATGCCGTGTACAAGGTCATCCGCTGTGTGTCTCCGGATGTCAAGAGCAAGGCTGAAGAGAAGGTCTACGAATGGTTCGGTGACGTAGACCAAAGCGATCTGATCCTGTAAATCAGCCGATTACAAGGCCGTCATAGGCCGGATGGACGTGCGGCGGGAGCATCGTCTCGAACTCCGCGTGGCGCGGCAGCAGGTGGGACAGGTGCGTGATGTAGGCTTCCTTCGCCCCCACCTTTTCGAAGAAATCCAGGCACTCCTGCAAGGAGGGATGCGACATATGGTCGGGGACCTTGACGCAGCCCATCGTGACGTATTCCACCCCGCGCAGTTTCTCCAGTTCCGCCTCGCTGTCCAGCATCTTGATGTCGGTCAGGTAGGCGATGCTGCCGAAGCGGTAGCCCAACACGGACAGTTTCTTTTCCCGGTGATGCCAGCCCTGGATGGGGATTACCTCCACAGAGGTGTCCGGCGCGGACTGCGGGGGCAGGTGATGGTAACCGAAACCCCGCTCCCAGGAGAGGATTTCCTCGTTGGCGTTGGAATGGACCGTGAAGGGATGAGAGCCGTCGATGACGTGGACCCGCCATTCCGGAGAGCCGGGATACTTCTTTTCGGCAAAGGCGTACGCGTATTCGCGACGGAGCGTCTGTTCGACATATTCCTGGCAGAAGATGTTCACCGGATGCCGCTCAGCGAGGTTGAAGGCGCGGATGTCGTCCAGCCCGCCGGTATGGTCTTTATGATTGTGTGTCAGCAGGATGGCATCCAGGTGCCGGATGTCGGCGCGCAGCATCTGGGTCCGGAAGTCGGGCCCCGCATCCACCAGGATGGTCAGCCCGCCGTATTCCACCAGAGCCGAGGCGCGCAGGCGTTTGTCGCGCGGGTCGGCCGAGCGGCACACCTCGCAGTCGCAGGCGATCATCGGGATGCCGGCGGAAGTGCCCGAGCCCAGGAAAGTCAGTTTCGCTTTGTTCTCCATTTTCAGTCTATGACTATGTCCACCAGCGTGTTCACCAGCGCCGGATCGTAGGGCCGCGTGATGCGGATGTAGTTGCCGGTGTAACCTTCCATCAGGCCGCCCCGGTCCGTGGACTCGAAGAGCACCCGTTCGCGGACGCCCCGGTTCTGCGCCCGGAAGTCCTCGTGCAGGTTGCGGCAGAGCTCTTCCAGCACCGCCACGCGGTGTTTCTTGGTGGCTTCGTCCACCTGTCCGGGCATCGCCGCGGCCGGGGTGCCAGGCCGCCGGGAATACGGGAATACGTGGATGAAGGCGGGATGCACGCGCTCGATGAAGCGGAAAGTCTGCTTGAAAAGCGCTTCCGTTTCGCCGGGCAGGCCCACCATCACGTCTATGCCGAAGAAGACCTTGGGCGCGCCGGGCCGCTCCATCTTGCGGCGGATCATCTCCAGCCGCTCCGCAAAGAAGGCGGTGTCGTAACGGCGGCCCATCCGGGCCAGCAACTCGTCGGAGCCCGTCTGGAGCGGGATGTGGAAGTGCGGCTGGAACTTGGTGCCGGAGGCGATCCAGTCCACGATTTCCTCCGTCAGGAGGTTCGGTTCGATGCTGGAAATCCGGTAGCGTTCTATGCCTTCCACCCCGTCCAGCGCCTTCAGCAGGTCCAGGAACGACTCGCCGGTGGAGCGGCCGAAATCGCCCGTGTTCACGCCCGTGAGCACGATCTCTTTCACCCCTTCCGCGGCGATCTTTTCCGCATTCCGCACGCATTCTGCGATGGGCAGGTTGCGGCTTTCTCCACGTGCATACGGGACCGTGCAGTACTTGCAGAAGTTGTTGCACCCATCCTGTACTTTCAAGAACGCTCGGGTGCGGGTTTCTGCGGCGGAATAAGCCGGGAAGACGGCGGTTGCCGCAGGCGCTTCAGGTGCTTCCAGACCCAGCAGGGACAAGGTCTCCGGGACCACCAGGCCCTTCTCTTTCGCGCCGAAAACGCGGCATATTCCTTCAATCTTTTCCAACTCCGCCCGGCGCAGTTCGGCGCTGCAGCCGGTCACGATGATGCGCGCGTCCGGGTTTACCCGGTGCACCTTGCGGATGAGGTTGCGGGATTTGCTGTCCGCCGTGGCGGTGACGGAGCAGGTGTTGACCAGGTAGACGTCCGCCGCTTCGTTCCAGGGCACGACCTCCAGACCCGCGGCGATGAAACCGCGTTCGTAGGTCGCCGTTTCGGCGAAATTGAGCTTGCAGCCCAGGGTCAGGAACGCTATCTTCATAAGTCTATGCCAGCAGGATGAAGACGCAAGGGCGCTTGCCGACGGGGGACAGCCCCTTCCGCCAGCCGGCGACGGTGTCCGTCCTGATGAACTGCGTCGGGAGGGTGAGGTCGGCGGCCACGCACAGGCGGGTGGAAGGGGAGAGCTGCTGCAGCAGGTCGCCCAGCAGGGCGTCGTTGCGGTAGGGCGTCTCGATGAGGATCTGGCTCTGGTTCAGCGCGCGGGACTGCTTCTCCATCTCTCGGATGGCGGCACGGCGCTCGTCGGTCTTGGCGGGGATGTAGCCGCGGAAAGCAAAAGACTGGCCGTTCAGGCCCGAGGCCATCAGGGCGAGCATCAGCGAGGACGGGCCCACCAGCGGGACGACCTCGATGCCGTGACGGTGGCACAGGGCCACGAGGGCGGCGCCCGGGTCGGCGACGGCCGGCAGGCCGGCCTCGGAGATCAGGCCCACGTCGCGTCCCTCAAACAGCGGCAGCATCGCTTCCACCTCCTGCGGGGTGGTATGCTCGTTCAGGACGTGGAATTCCAGGCCGTCGATCCGGCCGCGGAGCCCGTAGCGGGAAAGGACCCGACGGGCGGTCCGCAGTTCCTCGACGACGAAGCACTGCAGGCTGCAGGCGGCCTCAAGGACGGGGCCGGGCACCACCTCGGCGGGATCGTTCTCCCCGAGGGGCGCCGGAATCAGGAGGAGTTTCCCGGCGTGGACGTTCATTTTCTTCTATCTCGATGACTACTTGTTCCTTTTCCTGCGGTTCTTCTTCCACCTCGGTCTGCTGGCGTTTCTTCTTTGAGGAGAACAGGCGGCGGAGGAAATCTCCCACGGAGTTGTACTCCTTCTGGAAGCTGACGCCGATGCCGTTCCGCTGCGAGAAGTCCAGGTAGCTGCTGAATTCGTCGGCGGAGTGGGAGAAGATGTTGAAGCGGTACTGTCCTTCCGGATCGAGCTTCACCTGGATGTCGAGGTCGCCCGCGAAGTCGCCGTGGCCGCCACCGCCGCTGTACCGGCGGTTGCCGAAGCTGCCGCCCACGATCACGCGGTTCTCGAAGAGTTCGGTGGATACCGCCACGTCGAAGAGGTTCTGTCCGCTATTAAGTTCCTGGTAGCCGAAGCCGATGTCCACCGGGATGTCCAGGCGCTGGAGGATGTTGTTGATCTGGCTGGACATCACTTCCGAGATATTGGATGCCAGCAGGTTGGACTGGTTGAAGACGCCGGAGGTCTCGTTGGGCAGGAAGCTGCCGAGGAGAAGCAGCGACACGAACTGCTTCTGGACCTTGTCGGTGGTGTTGAGGGCCGACTCGACCTGCGAACGCGTGGACGGGTCGAGGTCGGGAACCTCCACGGAGAGGTCCAGCTGCGGGGAGCGCAGGCGGTTGCTGACGCTGATGCCGCACTCCACCTGGCGGCGGGGCGAGCCGCTGGTGCCGAGCAGGGCGTCCAGCGAAGTGCGCAGCCTGTACTTGGCGTTGACGTCCAGCTGCGTGTTCATAATGTCGCCGCCGAACTTGACGGAACTGCCGCGCTCGACATCGAATTCCTTGGAGATCACGCCTGGCAGGACGAACTGGTAACTTCCCTCGTTGATGTTGTAGTCGCCGTTGAACTCGAAGACGGCCTTGCTGGGCCGGATGTTGAGGTTCACGGCGCCCATACCGCTGATGGAAGCGACGTTGCCGGCCGCCTTGTCGATCTCGACGAAGGCGCGGACGCCCGGGTGCACCGACACGCGGCCGCGGATGCGCAGGTCGCCCGGGTCGGCCTTCTTCTGGTCGAGCGAGGCGAGCATCTGCTCGTAAGGGTCGAGTTCAGGGGCCACCTCGGTAAAGGTCAGCAGGTCGCTGCTGGAACTGGTGAGGCCGCCCGACAGGGGGATGTGGATGTTGCCGTCGCCCGTGGTGCCCAGGTCGGCATCAATCAGAAGGGTATTGAAGGGTCCTGAAACCCGGGCGGAACCCGAGGCGCGGAGCAGGCCGTAGAACGCGCTGCCGGGCCGTTCCCGGGCGTCCACGACCTTCAGGTTATCCAGGGTGAGGCGCCCGTTGAGCGAGAAGTCCTTGAGGTGGCTGAAGCGGAGCGCTCCGGCCAGGGTGCCCTTGCCGTTCGTGTCGTCCCTCACGTCCAGGGAGTCGAAATAAAGGCCGTCCTCGGCAAGGCGCAGCGGGCCCCGGATGATGTAGGGAACGCCGGTGTAGGCAATGCGCAGCAGGGCGTCGTCGATGGTCAGGTTCTCGCTGGTGGGTGTCAGGTCGTCGGTCGGACCTTTCAGGAACAGGGTGCCGCTGAGGGCTCCTCCCATCTCGGAGAAAATGCTCGTCAGGAACGGCGAGGCGATGCCGAGGGGCAGCCGGTCGAGGTCCGCCCGCAGGTCGAGCCGCTTGTCGGAAGGGAAGTAGGAGCCGTCGGCGAGGATGGCGTCGCGGCCCTCGATCTCGTCGCTGAGGAAGATGCCGAGTTCCTTGCCCTCGTCGTTCCACATACTGGAGAGCTGCAGGTTGCCGGCGTCCACGCCTCCCAGGCGCAGGGTGTCCACGCGGAAGTCCATCAGCATCCCGAAGAGATTGTCCGGGCCGCTGGCGATGAAGGCCTTGCCGTCCATCTTGCCTTCGATGCCGAGGGGATTGGGGAGGAACTGGTCGGCCAGGGCCAGGTCGAAGCGGTCCATCTGCAGGGTGAGCGTGTCGTTCTGGACGGGGGAGTAACCGCCGTCGATGACCAGGCGCTGCATCCCGTTGCTGAGCAGGAAGTGGTCCAGGTAGAGCTCGTTGCCGTGCAGGACGATGTCCGATTCGCCCAGGGCCCACACGTCCTTGCCGGTCATCAGGTAGGAGTCCAGCGGGTGCGCCTTGATGACGAGGACTTCGTCTGCGTCGCGATAGAGCTGTCCGTTGAGGAGGATCTCGCCGTTGCCGCCGCCGCCGGAGAAGCTGTCGTAATGGATGCCCAGCGCGAGGTCGTCGTTGTCGGCGCTGGCGGTGATGGCGGGCTGCTTCATTGCGAAACTGCCGGCCCGCAGTTCGGAGGAGAGGATGTTGGCGAACAGGATGCCGTCCAGGTTGTCAAAGCGGATGTCCACGTCCTTGAGGTAGTTGCGGGCCATCGCGAGGCGGTCGGAGCGGAGTTGGCCCGTCAGGTCGCCCCCGTCCGTCAGGTCCAGGGTGAGCCGGGTGTCGTCGGCCACGTAGGCGCCCGGAGCCAGGAGGGCGAGCAGGTCCCGCGTGTCGTGGAAGCGCAGGTCCAGCGAGTATGTGCCGGGTTCCTCCGGCTGCTTGCCGTCCGTATAAAGCGAGGGAAGTTCACGCCGGGAAGTGACGGTCTGCAGGTCTTCGATGAAGCGGTTCACCTGCCGGTTTCCGGCGAAGGAGGCGTCCAGGAAGGACGTTTCCAGGTTGAGCAACTGGTCTCCCGCTTCAGTGCGGGCCGTCAGGTGCAGGTCGCCGAAGTCGTGCGTGCCGTCGGAGGAAATCAGGCGGAGGCCGTTCAGGTCGGCGTTTCCGTCGAAGAATTCGCCTTTCCTGACGAGGTTGGCGCTGACCTTGGACGACACGTGATAGGCTTTGTCGTTCAGTTTGACTCCGAAGGCGCCGAGGTCGGCGTCGTGGACGCTGCCCTCCACGCGGTAGCGCTGGCCGCCTTCGCGTGCGGTGAGGTCCAGCAGCGTGGTGAGGTCGAACTGGGCGGCCGGGTCGGCACTGACGAGGCGCGCGTTGACCGTGCCGTTCTGCAGGCTGCCGATGGCGCGGATGTTTCGGAAATCGCGTCCGAGCGCGTGCATCCTCGTGATGACGAGGGTGTCTAGCGTGGCGTCCGGCAGGCCGCTGCCGAAAAGGGCGCGCGCCCGGGTTTCCAGGCTCACGGGGCCCAGGGCGTCGATGCCCAGGATGGCGCCCAGGTCGAATTCGTCGAGACCGAGGTTCAGGGAAGCCTCCATCGGGCGTCCCTGCGCGACGAGGTTGCGGACGTCGCCGTTGATGCGTGCGTTGCCGGACGGGGTGAGCAGGTCGCCCGTGAGGTCCAGCCGGTTGATGGGACCCTTCGCCTGCAGGTTCAGCGTGAGCGGAATGCCCGGGGCGATGCCTCCGAAATCGAGTTTCGCGCCGGGGGAGAAGGCGTTCGCCAGGCGCGTGATGCCTTCCGTCGTGCCCTTGAGCTCCTTCAGATGGACATCCAGCAGCAGGGATTCGATGTCGGGCAAGCCAACGCAGGTGCCGCTGAGGGTGGCGCTGATGCCGGAATTCTTCTCCGCGAAGGCGAGGCGGTCCACCTTGAGGTCGTTCACGAAACCGGTGACCGCGCCGCGCCGGATGTCGAGGACGGTGGGATTGCCGTCGAAGGTGCCGAGCAGGTAGGCGAGAGTCTGCATCGCCAGCTGCGAGCGCTGGAAATCCGCCTCCAGGCGGACCTTGTTCACGAAGTCGCTGAACGCGTCCGAGTCGTCGAAACCCATCGACAGGGTGCGCAGGTTGAGGTTGGTCCAGGGGTCGAGCAGGCGGAGGTCTTCGACCAGGATCTTGCCCTGGCCGACCTCGGCGATGCCTTCGAGCTGCCGGAGTTCATAGCCGGACTTTTCGTGCAGCGAGCAGCGGTCCAGGGTGCCGTAGAACTTGCCCCCGGCGTAACGCAGGCCGTGCGCCGTGATGTCGGCCGTGAGGTCCAGGTCCTCGAAGTTCAGTCCGAAGCCTTTGTACGGCTCGTCTTCCGGCTGGAAACTGTTCATCCGGAAGCGGAAGTTCTTGATGCGTACCTTCTTGATGTCGAACAGGTTGCCCAGGTTCGGCGGGTTGTCGTTGGATTTGAGGTGGAAGATGCGGGCGATGTTGCTGGTGTATTCCTCGCCGGGTTCCGAGACCAGGTGGAAGTAGCCGTCCTCGACGGTCACGCGCCCCAGGTGCAGGCCTTCCTTGCGCAGCAGGCCCCGCAGGGTGAAGGTGGCCGTGACGGTCTTGGCCTTGAACACCGTGTCCGCGGGCTCCCAGCCGCGGTTGTTGACTTCCGGGCCGCAGGGGGCGCTGTCCACCAGTTTGATGTTGCGGATCACCAGCACGCCGGAGGTCATCACCTTCAGCTCGTCGTATTGCACGCGGCCGTCCATAATGGCCGCCAGCTGGTTCAGGGCGTATTTCGAGAGGCGGGTCTGTACATAGGGCGTCTGGATGGCTATCAGCGCAGCCATCAGCAGCACCGCCAGAAGACCGACGATGCGCGCTATGATGTATGCCCTTTTCCTGTACACAGCCGTTTTGCGCTCGCGGGCGCGAGCCCGTATTACTTGCAATTTACAAAGATACGAAAAATAATGTTAACTTTGCAGTCCGTTGCGTTCAACAAGATGGCAGACATCATTCTCGGCATAGAATCCTCCTGCGACGACACCTCTGCGGCCGTCATCCGCGACGGCTGGCTCCTTTCCAACGTGATCGCCAGCCAGGACGTGCACCGGGCCTTCGGCGGCGTGGTGCCGGAACTGGCGTCCCGGGCCCACGAGCTGAACATCGTCCCGGTGGTCAGCGAGGCCCTCGCCCGGGCCGGCGTGAAGCCGTCCGAACTCACGGCCATCGCCTTTACCCGCGGTCCCGGCCTGCTGGGTTCGCTGCTGGTGGGCACCTCCTTCGCCAAGGCGATGGGGCTCGCGCTGGACATTCCGATCGTGATGGTCAACCACCTCCAGGGGCATCTGCTGGCCGATTTCATCCGTCAGGAGGGCAAACCGGTTCGGGAGCCTTCTTTCCCTTATCTGTGCCTGCTGGTCAGCGGCGGCAACTCGCAGATCGTCCGCGTGGACGACCCGCTGCATTTCGAAATCCTGGGCCAGACCATCGACGACGCGGTGGGGGAGGCCTTCGACAAGTGCTCCAAGATGCTGGGCCTGGGCTATCCGGGCGGCCCTGTCATCGACAAGTTGGCGCAGCAGGGCGATCCGACGCGTTTCAAGTTCACCAAACCCCACATCGAGGGGCTGGACTACAGTTTCAGCGGCGTAAAGACCTCGCTGCTGTATTTCGTGCGGGACGAGATGGCGAAGGATCCTTCCTTCCTCGAGAACAACAAGGAGGACCTGTGCGCCTCTTTTCAGAAGACGCTCATCGACATCCTGCTGGACAAGCTGGTCAAGGCGTCGAAGCAGACCGGCATCAAGGAGGTTACCATCGGCGGCGGCGTGTCGGCCAACAGCGGGCTGCGCGCCCGCATCGAGTCGGAAGGCCGCAGGCGCGGCTGGAAGACCTATCTGCCGGAGTTCAAGTTCACCACCGACAATGCGGCGATGATCGCCATCGCCGGATACTATCATTACCTGGCCGGCGAGCGGACGCCGCTGGACGTGGCGCCGGTGTCCCGGATGTCGGATTTCTGATTGATTATGAAGGAGTTCGAGATAGTCTGTCCGCTTACGCGCGAGCCGCGCCTCAAGGAAATCGAGGCCAAGGCCGGCGGGATGAAATGGGTGCTGAAGAAGCGTTCCGTCGACGCCCGCAAGGAGCCCGTGTGGCGCTACCAGTACGAAGCCTACGGTCCCGGCGAGGAGTATGTTCCCTATGAGCTTCCGGAGTACCGCGACGTGCACGGGGCCGAGCCGGTCGTCATCGTCGGCGCGGGTCCTGCCGGGCTGTTCGCGGCGCTCAAGCTGCTCACCCTCGGGCTCCGGCCCGTGATCTTGGAGCGGGGCAGGGACGTGCACGCCCGCAAGTTCGATATGGCGAAGCTTTCGCGCGACGGCATCGTGGATCCGGATTCGAATTATTGCTATGGCGAGGGTGGCGCCGGCGCCTTCTCCGACGGCAAGTTGTATACGCGTTCTACCAAGCGGGGCGATCTGCGGGAGGTGCTGCATCAGCTGGTGAAGTTCGGGGCCTCGAAGGACATCCTCATCGACGCCCATCCGCATATCGGCTCCGACAAGTTGCCCGTCGTCGTCGAAAATATCCGTAATTTCATTGTGGACCACGGTGGCGAGTATCATTTCAATTCAAAAGTAATCTCTATCTCCGCCTCAGCTTCGTTGCGCGGTAGCCAGCCTCTTCAGACTTCCGGCTGCGCCGGACCCCTCCCACCGCAAAGCGGCGGGCCCCTCCCTCTTACGAGCCGAGGGTGGCTACGGTCTGAAGAGGCTGCTGCCGTCTCCACTACGCCGGCGGAGATGTGCGTGATGACCGCAGACGGGAAGGAGTACCGGGCAAAGAAGGTAATCCTGGCGACGGGCCATTCGGCGAGGGATATCTATGAGATGCTGGACGCGATGGGCGGGGCACTGGAAGCCAAGGGCTTCGCGATGGGCGTCCGCGTGGAGCATCCGCAGGAGAAGATCAACTGGTGCCAGTACCACGGGCAGTGGAAGCCGGGCGTGCCGGCGGCGGAATACTCCTTCGTCGAACAGGTGGACGGCCGCGGCGTCTTCTCCTTCTGTATGTGCCCCGGCGGCATCCTGGTGCCTTCTTCCACCGAAGACCGCACCGTCGTGCTGAACGGGATGTCCAACTCCGGCCGCAGCGGCAAGTTCGCCAACGCCGGCGTGGTGGTCCAGATCGAACCGGAGGACGTGCCGGGCGACGGCCCCTTCCGGCTGATGGACTTCCAGCACGAGGTGGAACGCCGGATGTACGACTACGCCCAGGGGCAGGGCGCGACGAACCCAATGGCCGCGCCGGCCCAGCGGATGGAAGATTTCTGCCTGGGGAAGGTGTCCAAGACGATGCCGCCCACCAGCTACCATCCCGGCGTAGTGAGCGCCCCGCTGCACGAACTGCTGCCGCCGATGGTGGCGAAGCGCCTGCAGAAGGCCTTCCCGCGCGTGAAGATGCGCAACTACTACACGAACGCGGCGCTCCTTCTGGGGGTGGAGTCCCGCACATCCTCTCCGGTGCGCGTCCCGCGCGACCCGGAAACCCTCGAATACGTCTCCCTGCCGGGTATCTTCCCGTGCGGCGAAGGCGCCGGCTACTCCGGTGGCATCGTTTCCAGTGCCCTGGACGGCATCCAGGTGGCCCTCGCCGTGGCCCGTTCGCTGGAATAACGGGGTTGCAAATTTGCAACAACTGTTGTATTTTTGTATAATCCTAAATCCTCGTTTATGCTGATCGTCTTGAAACTGCTCGGGTCCATCGCCCTGCTGATCTACGGAATGAAGGTGATGAGCGAGGCCCTGCAGAAAATGGCAGGCCCGCAGCTGCGTCACCTGCTGGGCGCGATGACCACGAACCGCTTCACCGGCGTCGCCACCGGCGCACTGGTCACGGTGGCTGTCCAGTCCTCCGCCGCCACCACGGTGATGACCGTGTCGTTCGTGAATGCGGCGCTGCTGTCCCTCAGCCAGGCCATCTCGGTGATTATGGGCGCGAACATCGGTACCACGATGAGCGCCTGGATTATGTCGGCGGGCTTCTCTTTCAACGTCGCCAACCTGGTCTGGCCGGCCTTCCTGATCGGCATCATCCTGATCCAGCTGGGCAAGCACCGGTATGCCGGCGACTTCCTCTTCGGCCTGTCCTTCCTGCTCTTCGCGCTGGGAATGCTGCGGCAGACGGGCATCGAGATGGATCTTGCGAGCCGTCCGGCCGTCGTGGCCTTCTTCGACAGTTTCCCCACCAACTACTGGACCGTCCTGCTGTTCCTGCTCATCGGCACGATTCTCACGGCCCTTGTGCAAAGCTCCGCGGCCCTGATGGCCATCACGATGGTGCTGTGCTCCACGGGCGCCATCACCATCTACCAGGGTATCGCCCTCGTGATGGGCGAGAACATCGGTACCACCCTGACGGCGAACCTGGCGGCGCTCAGCGCCAACGTGCAGGCGCGCCGCACGGCCCTTGCGCACCTGGTTTTCAATGTGTTCGGCGTGCTGTGGGTGCTGGTGGCCTTCTTCCCGTTCGTCCGCCTGGTCTGCCGGATCGTGGGCATCGA
The DNA here is from genome assembly GCA_017548445.1 of Bacteroidales bacterium. The sequence goes on from JAFYZZ010000016.1 coordinate 17,485, forward strand.
CCCGTCCGCCGAGAGCGTGGATCCGATGCGCCTGACCTTTGCGCTGGCTACCTTCCACACGGGATTCAACCTCATCAACACGGCCGTGCTGATCGGCTTCATCCCGCAGATCGAGAAGCTGGTGTGTTCGCTCATCAAGCCGCGCAAGTCCGAGGAAGAGGACGAATTCCGCCTGAAATACATCCGGGGCGGTATTATGAAGACGCCGGAAATCTCCATCCTGCAGGCGCAGAAGGAGATCGCCACCTTCGGTGTGCGTATGCAGCGTATGTTCGGAATGGTGCGGGACCTGTATGCCCTGGAGGATGAGGACGCCTTCCAGAAGTTGTTCGAGCGAATCAAGAAATACGAGGACATCAGCGACCGGATGGAGAACGAGATCGGTAGCTACCTCGGCCAGGTGGCCGATGCGCACCTGTCCGACGAGTCGAAGGAGAAGATCCGCGCGATGCTGCGCCAGATCGGCGAGTTGGAATCCATCGGCGACGGCTGCTTCAACCTCGCCCGCGTGCTGCGTCGCAAGCGCGACAACAAGATCGTCTTCACGCAGGCACAGGAAGATGGAGTCGCCCGGATGGAGTCCCTGGTGGACGAGTCCCTGACCCGGATGAACGAGATGCTTGCCGGGCGCCGGGAAGACTACGACATTTCCCTTTCCCAGGATATCGAAGCGCGGATCAACGTCTGCCGCAACGAGCTCAGGCAGCAGAATATGGAGAGCCTGGACAACCGGGAGTACGACTACGACAACGGTACCGTGTTCATCGATCTGGTGAACGAGTTCGAAAAGACGGGCGACTATGTCATCAACGTGGCCGAGGCCCGTCTGGAACCCGTCTTCATCGCCCGATGATGCTTTTTTAAATGAAGATTTGCGTAGGACTTTCCGGGGGTGTGGACTCCAGCGTGGCCGCCCTGCTGCTCAAGCGGCAGGGGTATGACGTGTTCGCGATGTTTATGCAGAACTGGCACGACACGGAGGGTACGCTGCACGGCGACTGCGAGTGGGAGGAGGACCGGTTCGTGGCCGAGATGGTGGCTCGCAAGATCGGCATTCCCTTCTATTTCATCGACTTGAGCGAACAGTACCGGCAGCGCGTGGTGGACTATATGTTCGACGAATATGCCCGCGGGCGCACGCCCAATCCGGACGTGCTCTGCAACCGCGAGATCAAGTTCGACGCCTTCCTGGAGGCCGCCCGGCGCCTGGGGGCGGATTACGTGGCCACGGGGCATTACTGCCGGAAGGAGGCCCTGTCGGACGGGACCTTCCGCATCCTGGAAGGCAGCGACCCCAACAAGGACCAGAGCTATTTCCTCTGCCAGCTCAATCAGGAGCAGCTGTCCAGGGCCCTCTTTCCCATCGGGGACCTGCTGAAGCCGGAGGTGCGGCGCCTCGCCAAGGAGGCGGACCTGCCTTCCGCCGACAAGAAGGACTCGCAGGGCATCTGCTTCGTGGGCAAGGTGGATCTTCCGACCTTCCTCCAGCAGAAGCTGCAGAGCGTCGAGGGCGACGTGGTGGAGGTGTTCCCCGCATTCTACGATGATTCGGCGCAGTACGCCCGCATCCGGGAACTCCAGGACAGGGGAACGGACCTGACGGACAGCGAGTTGCTGGAGCTTTCCACGCCCATCGACTATAGCGGCATCCGTTTCGAGACGGAAGTCTACCGCTCGGGCAAGCACCACGTTAAAAAGACGCGCGACAAGGCGAATCCCTGGGCACGGCGCATTGGCCGCCACGAGGGCGCGCAGTTCTACACCATCGGCCAGCGCAAGGGTCTTGGCATCGGCGGACACGCCAATCCCGTGTTCGTGATCGCGACCGACATCGGACGCAATATCATCTATGTGGGAGAGGGGGAGACGCATCCCGGCCTGCTGCGCAGCTGCCTTCGCGTAGCGCCCGACGAGATCCACTGGATCCGGCCGTCCGAGACGATGCGAACCGGGGAACGGCGGCGCTATCGAGTGCGCATCCGCTACCGCCAGCCCCTGCAGGATGCCACGCTCCTGATGCGGGAGAACGGCCTGTTCATCCTGTTCGACGAACCCCAGCGCGGCATCACCCCCGGCCAGTTCGCTGTCTGGTACGCCCCTGACGGCGAGATGCTCGGCAGCGGAGTGATTTAATCTGATGCCGGCGGCGGCATCCTTTTCCGTATTTTTTTGTAAATTTGCACGATGTGCAGTTGTAAGCACGTGTGCGAACCAGACCTATGACTGATAATCTTGACGGAGCCCGGTACCTGCAGATGATCCGCGGCGGCGTGGCGGTCCTGAACGCCCGGCGCCAACAGATCAACGACCTCAACGTCTTTCCCATTCCGGACGGGGACACGGGCGACAATATGTATATGACCTTGGAAGCGGGTCTCTCCGCTTCCGGAGAATCTCTTTCGGACGTGGCGTCCTCCGCTGCAAAGGGGATGCTGATGGGTGCCCGGGGCAATTCCGGCGTCATCCTGTCCCGTATTTTCGCGGGCATCGCCAAGGGGCTGGAAGGCTGCCGGACGGCCGATGCCGGAACATTCGGCCGGGCGATGGAACTGGGCGTGAAGGAGTCGTACGGGGCCGTGTCAGAGCCCGTGGAGGGAACCATCCTGACCGTTTTCCGCGAAGGTGTGAAGGCCGCCGGCGGCAGCCGCGACCTCGACGAATACTTCGCTCTGCTGGTGTCTGCGATGGACCTCGCGCTGGAGCGCACCCCCGAGCAGCTGCCCGTATTGAAACAGGCCGGGGTGGTGGACAGCGGTGGAGCCGGCCTGCTCGCCATCGCCGAAGGAATGCGGGACGGCCTGGCCGGTCAGGTGGAAGACGTGCCCGCGGGAGCCGCGCCGGAAAGCAGGAAGGTGGATCTGGACCTCTTCACGGAGGACAGCACGCTGGAATTCGGTTACTGCACGGAGTTCCTGCTGCGCCTGCAGCGCGCCAAGGTGGACCTGGATGCCTTCGACGAGCGCGTCCTGTCCGACTGGCTCGCCGCGCACGGCGAATCGCTGGTCTTCTTCCGCGAGGGGAGCATCATCAAGGTGCACTTGCACACCTTCACCCCCGGCGAGATCCTAAATCACTGCCAGCAGTACGGCGAGTTCCTGACCGTCAAGATTGAGAATATGACCCTGCAGCACCACGAGAACCATATGGAGAGCCGCCTTCCGAAGGTGCGCAAGGCCTTCGGCATGGTGGCGGTGGCCTCGGGCGGGGGGCTCACGGAGGCCTTTCGCGAACTCGGCGCCGACGAGGTGATCGAGGGCGGGCAGACGATGAATCCGCCCGTGCAGCGTTTTCTGGAGGCGTTCGACCGCGTGGCTGCGGAGCACATCTTCGTGTTTCCGGACAACGCGAACATCCTGCTCACCGCGCAGCAGGCCGCGGAGGTTTATGACAAGGCCGACATCCGAGTCATCCCGGCAAAAAGTATCGGGGAAGGCTATTACGCCCTGGCGAACCTGGACACTTCCTCCGGCGATGCCGCCGCCATCGCGGATGAACTTTCTACCGCCGCGGGCGGGGTGGTGACGGGGATGGTCTCCCGGGCCATCCGCACCACCGCGGACGTGCGGAAAGGGCAGTTCGCCGGCTTCACCGGCAAGCGCATCCTTGCCGCGGCGGACGATGCGGAAGAGGCGCTGCAGGCCCTCTGCGAGGCCCTGTCCGCGGCTTCCTGCGACGTCATCCTGGTCTTCACGGGACAGGACGCAGTAGACCCCGATGCCCTGCAGGCGAAGCTGCAGGCCCGCTATTCGCGCAGCGAAGTCATCGTGCGCGCAGGCGGGCAGCCCGTGTACGACTACATCCTTGTATTGTTCTAAACCAAACCTTGATATGTTAAGACTTTTCACCGACACCGACACCGACATCACCCCCGCCGTCGCGGCGCAGTACGGCTATCGCCTCATCAGTATGCCCTACAGCATCGACGCGAAGACCGTCTTCCCGTATGTGGACTTCGACGTCTTCGACGCGCACGCGTTCTACGACCTGCTTCGCAGCGGGGTGCTGCCCACCACCAGCGCCATCTCCAAGGAACGCTACCTCGAATACTTCGAGCCGGAATTCGCCGCGGGCAACGATATCCTGTACGTGCACTTCTCGCGGGCGATGACCAACACCTTCGTGGCGATGGACCAGGCCGTGGCCGAGCTGAAGGAGCGCTACCCCGGGCGCCGTTTCGAGGAGATTGACACCAAGGGCATCACGACCGTCAGCTATGCCGTCGTGCGCGCCGTGGGCGACCTCTTCGCGGAAGGGAAGACCCTGGACGAGGTGCTCGCCTGGGCGCAGACGGAGGTGGACCACTATGCGATGTATTTCTTCGCCGACGACCTGAAGTTCTTCCGCCGCAGCGGCCGCGTGAGCGGACTCGCCGCCACGATGGGCACCCTGATCGGCATCCGCCCCATCATCTATATGTCGCAGGAGGGGAAGATGGTCTCCTGCGGCAAGGAGAAAGGCCGCCTGAATGCGATGGAACATCTGGTGGGCAAGGTGGAGGAATTGGGCGACGAGATCAAGTCGCACCGCTTCTACGTCGGGCACACCGACGCACCGGACATCGCGCAGGAGGTGGGCCGTATGCTCAAGGAGCGCTTCGGCGACGACCTGGACATCGAGTACGTGGTGGCCAATCCCACCGCCGGCAGCCACGCGGGCCCCAACGGGGTGGCCGTCTGCTTCCACGCAAAACACCGCTAGCATATGATAGAAGTCAAGCAAGTTACGACGCGCCGCCAGCGGCGGGAGTTCCTGGACTTCCCGCTGGACCTGTATGCGGGCAATCCCTGCTACGTGCCGCCGCTGTATATGGACGAGCGGAAGATCTTCCGGAAAGACTACGTCTACAACGACTGCTGCCGTTCCGTCTGCTTCCTGGCCTACAGGGACGGGAAGGTGGCGGGACGCATCCAGGGTATCGTCCAGGAAGCCGCCAACGCGAAGAACGGCCAGAAGCGGGCCCGTTTCACCCGTTACGACGTGGTGGACGACCTGGAGGTGTCCTGGGCCCTGTTCGCCGCCGTGGAGAGATGGGCGATGGAGCAGGGGATGGACACCCTCAACGGCCCGTTGGGATTCTCCGACCTGGAAAAGGAAGGCCTTATGGTCGAGGGTTTCGACCGGCAGGCCACCTTCGAGGAAAACTACAATGCGGAGTACTACGGACGGCACCTGGAGGCGCTCGGTTTCGTGAAGGAGGCCGACTGGACGGGCTCGTTCCTCTACGGGGCGGAAAGCCCGGAGACGCTGCAGGAGCTGGAGGACCTTACCCGTTTCATCTTTCGGCGCTACAAGCTGCATTTCGGCCCGTCCAGGAGCGGAAAGGACTTCCTGAAACGCTATGCCGACGGGATTTTCGAGCTGATGGACAAGGCCTACGACGGCCTGTACGGCACCGTACCGTTCACCGACGGGATGCGCAAGCTGATGCTGGACAATTTCTCTCTCGCCATCAGCCCCAAATACACGGCCGTGGTCCTGGACGAGAACGAGCACGTCGTGTGCTTCGGCGTTGCCATCCCGGCGCTCGCAAGCGCCTTGAAAGGCACGCGCGGCCACCTGACCCCGAAAGTGCTCTGGCGAATGCTGCGCTGCCTGCGCAAGCCCGACGCCCTGGACCTCTGCCTGGTGGGCGTGGAGCCGGAATACCTCAACCGGGGCATCTCGGCGGCGTTTTCTTCGGCCCTGATGGGGATGCTCCGCGACAACCCGGACATCCGCTACGCGGACACGAATCTCAACCTCGAAGAGAACTGGGCCATCCAGAACCAGTGGAAGCGTTTCAAGCGCGATGAGTGCAAGCGTTTCCGTGCTTATGTCAAACCCGTGCAAGGATGAAACTGTTGATCGACTGCTTCGGCGGCGACCATTCGCCGCTGGCCCCGGTGGAGGGCGCGCTGGCCGCGCTCGCCGCCCGTCCCGACCTGCATCTGCTGCTCACCGGCGACGAAAAAGTGCTGAAGAAGTGCCTGGACGGCCGTTCCTACGACGCCGCCCGGGTGGAGATCGTCCACGCGCCGGAAGTCATCGGCTGCGACGAGAAGCCCACCGATGTGGTGCGCCTCAAGCGGAACAGCTCGATGATGAAGGCGATTATGCTCCTGCGCGACGAAGACGACATCGCGGGGATGGTGTCCACCGGCTCCACCGGGGCGCTTGTGACGGGCGCGCTGGTGCGGCTGGGACGCATCCCGGGGGTGATCCGCCCGGCGTTCTGCCCGGTCCTGCCGACGATGGACGGCGGGCTGGTAGGCATCTGCGACAGCGGCGCCAACGTCGAGGTCACGCCCGCGCATCTGCGGCAGTTCGCCATTATGGCCAGCCTGTATATGGAGCTGGTGTATGGCGTGAAGCAGCCCCGGACCGCCCTGCTCAACGTGGGGAAGGAGGCGGAGAAAGGCGACGACATCCGTCGGGAAGCCTACGGCCTGCTGGAGCAGACGGACTGCATCAACTTCGTGGGCAATATGGAGAGCCGCGACCTGCTGTCCGGCAGCTACGATGTGGTGGTGGCCGACGGCTTCTCCGGCAACGTGCTCGTGAAGACCACGGAAGGCACGGCGCTCGAGCTGCTGAAGAAACTCAAGAAGGACATCCATTCGCGCACGCTTTACAAGCTGGGCGCGTTGCTGATGAAGCGTATGTTCCTGGAAGAGAAGGAGTTTATGAACTATCAGAACTACGGCGGCAGCGTCCTGCTGGGTACCTCCAAGGTGGTGGTCAAAGGTCACGGAAGCAGCAAGGCGGTGGCGGTGGAGAAGTGCATCGACCAGGCCTGCCGGATGGAGGCCGGGCATCTGTCCGAACGCATCGGCGAAGCCGTTGCGAAGTATGAACATTTTGAAGAATAAGATATGGAAACAATGTATGAAAGGGTCCGGGAGATTCTCGCGAAGCAGCTTCGCGTCGATCCCGCACGCGTCGTGCCCGAAGCCCGCATCAAGAAGGACCTGGGCGCCGACTCGCTGGACATCCTCCAGCTGCTGATGCGCATCGAGGACAAGTACGGCATCACCATCCCCGACGAGGCGCTGGCCGGTTTCGACACCGTGGCCGACGTGGTGGGCTACCTCGATAGACTGGAAGCCTGATTTTGCGGCTGCTGTGGGGGATTTTACCCACAGTAGTGGGAGTTTCGGGGTTTTTTGCTAATTTTGAGGAGTCTAACCACATAGTTTATGACGAACCGAGAGATCCGCATCTCCTATCAGGAGTACAAGTCGATTGATGAAATGAATCCCGAGGACCGGGAACTGGCCGCCGAAGCCATCAAGGCGATGCAGGGCGCCTATGCGCCATATTCGCATTTCCACGTGGGGGCGGCGGTCCGGATGTCCAACGGTCAGATCGTGCGGGGAGCCAACCAGGAGAACGCCGCTTTTCCGTCCGGGCTCTGCGCCGAGCGTACGGCAATGTTCGCCGCCGGCGCCCGCTATCCTGACAAGGATATGCTGAGCATCGCGCTGGCCGGCGGCGTGATGGGCCGCCTGGGCAGCCAGCCGGCCACGCCCTGCGGGGCCTGCCGCCAGGTGATGGCCCAGTACCAGGCCAAGTCGGGCAAGCCGATGTCGGTGATTATGATCTCGACGGAGAGAATTTGGAAATTCGAAAAAGTGGACGATATTCTCCCGCTGATTTTCGACAGCATTTGATTTTTTGTTATATTTGCCGCTGGGAAAGTCGTACACGACCAGCTCCCTCTGAACTCCCCCAGGGCCGGAAGGCAGCAAGGGCAGGAGGTCGTAGCGGTGCGATGTGCTAAGCTTTCCCTTTTTTTGTTTATTCCGATATGAAACGATCCCTCATCCTGCTCTCCGTCGTCACTGCCTTGTGCGCCTGCGGCAAGACCGCTTCCCAGGGCGGTTATCCCATCGGCCAGGTGCCGTTCACCGACGTCAGGGTCTCTGACGGGTTCTGGGGCGCGCGCCTCAAGGCCAGCCGCGAAGTGACCATCCCGCTTGCGTTCAGCAAATGCGAGGAGACGGGCCGCTACCGCAATTTCGTGGAAGCGGAGCAGCAGATGCATTCCGACGAGAATCTCGGATTCCGGGTCGCAGGTTTCCCCTTCGACGACACGGACGTCTACAAGACCATCGAGGGCGCCAGTTACCTGCTGCAGACCTATCCGGACCCGAAACTGGAGGCATATATCGACAGTGTCCTGGTGCTGGTGGCCGCCGCGCAGGAGCCGGACGGCTACCTCTATACCGCACGGACGCGCAATCCGGAGCGGCCGCACCTCTGGGCGGGCAAGGAGCGCTGGGCGCAGATCGAGGACAGCCACGAGCTGTATAATCTCGGTCATATGATCGAAGGCGCCGTGGCGCACTACCGTGCCACGGGCAAGCGCAACTTCCTGGATATCGCCATCAAGTACGCCGACTGCGTGTGCCGGGAGATCGGTCCCGGGGAGAACCAGCAGGTCCGCGTGCCGGGCCACCAGATCGCCGAGATGGCCCTGGCCAAACTCTACACCGTGACCGGAGATAAAAAATACCTCGACGAGGCCAAGTTCTTCATCGATATGCGCGGCCGCGGCGAGAAGGGGATGGACGCATACCGCCAGTCCGCCGTGCCGGTGCTGGAGCAGTCCGAGGCCGTCGGCCACGCCGTCCGCGCGGAATATATGTATTCGGGAATCGCCGACGTCGCCGCCCTGACCGGCGAGACGGCCTACATCGATGCGATCGACCGCATCTGGGAGAACATCGTTTCGAAGAAACTCTACCTGACCGGCGGCGTGGGTTCCCGCTATGAAGGCGAAGCTTTCGGCGACAATTACGAACTGCCGAACCTGACTTCCTACTGCGAGACCTGTGCGGCCATCGGCAACGTGTATACCAACTACCGGATGTTCCTGCTGCACGGCGACGCGAAATATATCGACGTGCTGGAGCGGACGCTCTACAACGGCGTGATTTCCGGCGTATCGCTGGACGGCGGCACCTTCTTCTATCCCAATCCGCTGGAGTCCGACGGACGCCACCACCGCGAACCCTGGTTCGGCTGCGCCTGCTGCCCGTCCAACATCTGCCGCTTCATCCCTTCCGTTCCGGGCTATATCTACGCTGCGCAGGACAGGGACCTCTATGTCAATCTGTATGTGGACAATACGATGACGCACAGCCTGGCAGGCCGCGAGGTCACCGTGTCCCAGCACACCGATTATCCCTGGAGCGGGGACGTGCGCGTGACGGTGGACAGGAACCGGGCGGGCGAGTTTACGCTGAGGCTCCGCATCCCGGGCTGGGTGCGGGGAGAGGTGGTGCCGAGCGACCTGTATGCCTATGCCGACGGCAAGGAGACAGCCTACCGGGTTTCGCTGAACGGCGAGGCGCTGGAAGGGGAACTGCAGAACGGCTATTTCTGCATCACGCGCGACTGGAAGGCCGGTGACGAGGTGGAACTGTCGTTCGATATGGCACCGCGTTTCGTGCGCGCCAACGAGGCCGTGGAGGCCGACCGCGGACGTCTCGCGGTGGAATGCGGTCCGCTGGTGTACTGCGCCGAGTGGCCGGACAATCCGGAGACCGACGTGCTGACGGCCGCCGTGTCCGCCGGCGATGCGCTTTCGGAGGAATTCCGCAGCGACCTGCTGGGCGGCCTCCGCGTGATCCGCGACGGCGAATTGACGCTGATTCCTTATTATGCCTGGAACCACCGCGGTGCGGGCAAGATGGAAGTCTGGATGCACGAGAAGTAGATGAAGTCCGAGATCGTAGTCATCGGCGGGGGAGCCTCCGGCCTGATGGCGGCCTACCACGCCGCCCGGGCGCTCGTGGACGCGGGCAGCGACGCGCAGGTGACCGTGCTGGAGAAGATGCCGCGCCCGGCCCGCAAGGTGATGATCACCGGCAAGGGGCGTTGCAATTTCACGAACGTGAAGGATTGGAACGAGTTCTCCGGGCACATCCGCTCGAAAGCGAATTTCGTCAAGCCGGCGTTCTTCAATCTGCCTTCCCAGGCCGTCGTGGACTGGTTCGAGGGCTTCGGGATGCCGGCCGTCGTCGAACGCGGCGACCGCGCCTTTCCGGCCTCCTACCACGCCTCCGACGTCGTCGACACCTTGGTGAACGCCTGCCTCTCACTCGGCGTCAAAATCGAAACCGAGGCGGAGGTCTCTTCGCTTGAAGCCCTGGCGGCAGTCGCCCCAGAAAACCCTGCCACCCTCGGCATGGTAAGAGGGGGGACCGCAAGCGAAGCGCAGCGGTGGGGTCGAGCGGAGCGAGACGTTTTCAGGGGCGAGCTGCCGCAGGGCTTCCTGGTAAAATTGGCAGACGGGCGTGAGTGGAAATGCCGGCGGGTGATCGTGGCAACGGGCGGGCTGAGCTACCCGACGACGGGTTCGACGGGGGACGGCCTGCGTTGGTCGGAGGCGCTCGGGCACCGCATCGTGCCGACTTTCCCGGCTCTGACTGCCCTGGTGCCGAAAGGCTATAAATTGCAGGAAGACAAAGACTTGCACATAGACCGCAGTACGCCGCTCAGCGAATTTGGGCAGACGCTCTGCGGCATCCAGCTCAAGAACGTCCAGCTGACCCTCCGCATCGAAGGGACCGACGCCGACACGGAATTCGGCGACGTCGACTTCACCGACGGCGGCCTCGAAGGCCCGGTGGGCTTCCAGCTCAGCCGCAAGGCCGTCAAGGCGCTGATGAACGGCTCCCGCGTGAGCCTGCTGCTCGACCTCAAGCCGGGCGTGGACCTCACGGAACTGACCGTCCGCGTAAAGCAGCTGTGGGCGGAAATCGAAAAAGACCCGCGTTCGCGGGGCGTACGTGAGAAGGAACGCTGCCGCATCCTGCTGGGCAAGCTGATGCCGCGCGAACTCATCCCCGCCTTCACGGCGGCTCACCCCGAGATCATCACCCTGGAACGGCGCGGAAGGGCCGACACCAAGGTGTGGGTGAACTTGGTCAGCATCGCCAAGGTGTTGAAATGCTGGCAGTTCGACATTGCCGGCTACGTGGGTTACGAACGCGCGGTGGTTACCGCCGGCGGCGTGAGCACCGACGAGTTCATCGCCAAGACGATGGAGTCCCGGCTCGTGCCCGGACTGTACCTTTGCGGCGAGGTGCTGGATATCGACGCCGATACCGGCGGCTACAACCTTCAGCTCGCCTTCGCCACCGGCGCCCTCGCCGGCCGCAGCGCCGCCAAATCCCTGGAATCAAACTAATACCCTCAATCCTATGAAAATGAACAAATGCTTTCTTTGCGCCTGCGCGGCCGTGCTCCTGACGGGAGCGGCGCTGCGCGCCCAGGCACCCGCCACGGAGTATCCCGTGGGACCCGGCCTGGAATTCGTGGTGAAACTGAACGTGGACTGCGCCGGAACCTACACGGTAGGCGAGACCTCCAAGGGCACCCGGACCATCATCCCCATCGTGGGCGGCACCTTCGAGGGCCCCGCGATGAAAGGCGAAGTGCTTGCGGGCGGCGCCGACTACCAGCTGAACGACCGTGAACACGGCCGCACGGAAGTGGAAGCCATCTACTCCATCAAGACCGACGACGGCGTGTACATCCACATCCGCAACTGCGGGCTCATCACGATGGGCCGCGACGCCAACGGCGCGCCGAGCTTCTATTTCCGCACGGCTCCGAAGTTCGAGGCCCCGCGCGACAGCAAGTACGCGTGGCTGAACGACGCCATCTTCGTGTGTATGCCGGGACAGGGCAAGCCCGGAGCGATCTGCCTGGACATCTGGAAGGTGCTCTGACGGCCGGCTGCAACGGAAAACGCCCCGAAGGAATGTCCTCCGGGGCGTTTTCGTAAATCAATGTCCTACAGCTGGTTGTAGCGCGGGGAGAAAGTGTCTCCGTCGGCCGGGTTGCCGGTGCGGAGGCCCTTCATCAGCCAGCGGGAGCGCTGCTCGGAAGTGCCGTGGTTGAAGGACTCGGGCTGGGTGTAGCCGCGCGCCTTCTTCTGCAGGTAGTCGTCGCCGATCTTGGACGCCACCGCCATACCTTCCTCGACATCGCCCTCTTCCAGGGAGTGGTACCTCTTGTTGTCGTGGTAGGCCCAGACGCCGGCGTAGAAGTCGGCCTGGAGCTCGAGCCGGACGCTGATCTGGTTGCTTTCCGTCTGGCTCACGCGCTGCATCTGCTGGTGAGCCTGCTGGAGCGTGCCGAGCAGGTACTGCACGTGGTGGCCGACCTCGTGGGCGATGACGTAGGCGTAGGCGAAATCGCCGTCCGCGCCGATTTGCTGCTTCATCGTGGAGAAGAAGGACAGGTCGATGTAGACCGTCTGGTCCGCGCTGTTGTAGAACGGACCCATCTGGGCGGATGCGGTGCCGCTGGCGGTCTGCACGTAGTCATTATAGAGGACGAGCTTCGGAGGGATGTATTTGCGGCCGTTCTGGGCGAAGATCTCCGTCCAGACGTCTTCCGTGCCGGCGAGGATCTGCTTGGAGAACACGGCGAGCTCTTCCTCTTCCGCGGTCGGGGTGCGGCCGCTGCCGCTGACGATCTCCGTGCCGGCCATCCCGCCCATCTGCTCCAGCACGTCGGCGGGGTTGCCGCCCATCAGCAGGGTGATGAGGCCGATGATGATCAGGCCACCGAGGCCCACGCCGCCGGCCACCTTGCCGGCGGACATACCACGCCGGTCGTCGACGTTGGTGCTTTCTCTTCTTCCTTCGAGTTTCATATGATCGATGATTTGTTATTTGCGGAAAATGAGCTGCGCGAAGTTGTACAGGCCGTACTTCCACACCACGAAGTCGTGCACGCCGTCAGGGTACTGGATGAGGGTGCAGGGCACGCCGTGCTCGTCGCAGAAAGCCTTCAGGCGGGAGCTGTTGTACATCAGGTTGTCGTTGCTGCCGCAGACCATCCACAGGAGGGCGTTCTCCGCCTTGGTCTTGTTCACGTCGGGGATGAGGACCTCGGGCGTGTTGGTGTTGGGCGCCGAGGAGAAACCGCCCACGTAGGCGAAGACGTCCATATGCGCCAGGCCGAAGTTCAGCGACTGGCCGCCGCCCATCGAAAGGCCGGCGACGGCGCGGTGGAACTTGTCCTTATAGACGTTGTACCTGCTCTCGACGAAGGGGATGAGGTCGTTCAGCAGGTCGAACTCGAAATTGGCGAATGCGGCGGAGCCGGCATACACGTTGCCCTCGGCGCGGTCGTTTTCCTGCGCGCGGCCGTTCGGCATCACGATGATCATCTCGGGGGCCTTGCCGTCGGCGTAGAGGTTGTCCATAATGATGTTCGGGGCGCCGCCCAGCAGCCATTCGAGCTCATCGCCGCCGATGCCGTGGAGAAGGTAGAGGACGGGGTATTTCTTCGATGCGCTGTACTTCGGCGGAAGGTATACGGTCGCCTTGCGGACGGTGCCCACGGTGGTGGACTTGTACTCGACCAGTTCGAGGGCGCCGCGGTCGATGCCCTCGCGCATCTTGTCGAAGCCTGCGGGGGCTGCGACGTAAGGGTCGAAATTGCATTCGATGACAGGACGCTGGAAACCGCCCATACCGCCGCCAGGTTGCGCCTGAGCCAGGACAAGGCCGCAGACGAGTGCGGCAAATGTCAGGAGGATCTTTTTCATATGATTGTGGTCTTCAAATGTTGTATGCAAATATACACAATTCCCGGAAAAAAAGCAGTATCTTTGCCTATATGGAAAACGACCGCATAATTGCACTTATCAAACGTGAGGTGGTGCCGGCCGTAGGCTGCACCGAACCCGCCGCGGTGGCGCTCTGCACCGCATACGCCACGGAAGCCCTGGGCTGCCGTCCGGAGCGGATCGAAGTACTTCTCAGCGGCAATATGCTCAAGAACGCGATGGGCGTGGGCATTCCCGGCACGGGGATGACCGGCCTGCCCGTCGCCGTGGCCCTGGGCGCGCTGATCGGAAAGAGCGGATACCAGCTGGAGGTGCTCAAGGACGTCTGCCCGGAAGCCGTTGCTGAAGCCCGCGCTTTTATGGGCGGGGGGCGGATTTCCATCGGCCTCACGGAAGACAGCGACGAAACGCTCTACATCGAGGTCCGCTGCCGGGCGGGGGAGAGGTGCTCCCGCGCCGTCATCGCACGTGATCACACGCGCCTGGTGTACCTGGAGGGCCCCTGCAGCCCGACGTTGGACCATCGCGCGGAACTGGGCGGCCGGGAGGAGGAAGCCGCGGAGAATGACCTCACGCTGCGCCGCGTCTACGAGTTCGCCACCACCGCGCCCCTAGAAGACCTGGAGTTCATCAACGAGTCGCGCCGGCTCAACGAAGCCGCGGCGGAAGAGGCCCTGCGGGGCAACTACGGCCACGAACTGGGCAAGACGCTGTCGCGGCCGCTGGGCAAGGGAATAATGGGCGACAGCATCTTCAGCCACATCATCAGCGCCACCTCCTGCGCCTGCGACGCCAGGATGGCCGGCGCAAAGATCCCTGTGATGAGCAATTCCGGCAGCGGCAACCAGGGCATCGCCGCCACCCTGCCGGTGGTGGTGTTCGCCCGGGAGAACCACAATACGGAAGAGGAACTTACGCGCGCGCTGATCCTCAGCCACTTGACGGCCATCTACATCAAGCAGAGCCTCGGGAAACTGAGCTGCCTGTGCGGCTGCGTCGTAGCCTCCACGGGCAGCAGCTGCGGAATGACCTGGCTGATGGGCGGAGGCTACGAGCAGGTGGCGTACAGCGTCAAGAATATGATTGCGAACCTCGCGGGAATGGTGTGCGACGGCGCCAAGCCCAGCTGCGCGCTGAAAGTCAGCAGCGGGGTGTCCACCGCCGTGCTGAGCGCGATGCTCGCCGTGCAGAACCATAGCGTCGGCAGCTGTGAAGGCCTGATCGAGGACGACGTGGACCGCTGCATCCACAACCTCACCCGGCTGGGTTCCGTGGGTATGCAGGAAACCGATAAGATGGTGCTGGACATTATGACGCACAAGAAACCCGCGGCGGCAGAAAGTTCTGCGGCGAAGTAGGTTTTTTCAAAATTATTGCTACCTTTGCAGTCCCATTGCCACTTTAGCTCAGTCGGTAGAGCAGCGCATTCGTAACGCGCAGGTCAACAGTTCAAGTCTGTTAAGTGGCTCAAAGAAAAAGCCCGGCAATGCGCCGGGCTTTTTCTTTGGCCACTGTTCCTTCATTAGCGGGGGACGTTTCCCCCGCACCCCCTCTGGTCGCTTCGCTCCGAATCCTAGTGGTCACCATTGAGGCCGGGAAGATCTTCGCTGATGTAGCGCTCGTCGTCGGGGATGGCCTCCTCGGCCTGGATGAGCGCGATGTTCATCTGTTCGATGAAGGAGGTCTTGATGCCGGCATTGTTCCCGGCCGGCTTGTACCAGGGCTGTGCGGCGAAGTAAGCCCTGAGGTCCTCGGACTGGAATTCGTAGCCGTGCTTCGCCAGGATGGAATTGCGCATCAGGCGCAGCGTGGGCTTGGAGTAAAACAGCCAGGTGTTGAAGTCGTCCGACAGCCAGTCCCAGCGGCCCCGCGTGGGGTCGGCCCAGTACAGGTTCACGGGCTCTTCACCCTCGACGTCGTCGAAGTAACCGTACTCGTCCGGCGTACAGGGATAGGCGTTCAGGCCGAAAGACGTCTGGCGCAGATGCCAGGAACCCTCCCAACTGGTGCCGTGGACGGTGATGACGTCCAGCGGGTATCCGTTTATCTGCTCGATGTCGTAGGGGACTGTCTGCCCGCCCGCGGTGAAGGTGCCCTCGCCGATGACGACGGTCTGGCGGAGGTCGGGGCCTTCGTCGCTCACGCGCGGACCCAGGGCGTAGATGCCTTTGATGCGGCTGAGCCAGCGTTCCTCGACGTTTTTCTCTTTCTCCCGGGTGGTCCGGGAGTACAGGTCGATGAGCCTGCCGTCCTTGTTGTAAACGGCCAGGACCGTGCGGTTGTCCTGCCGCATCAGTTTCACGGTGGATTCCTTTTCCTGCTGGTCCGGCTGGATGGCGCCGTCGTTGTCGGTCTCTTCCATTCGGAACTGGTTTTCCTTCCCCGCGATGGGAACGAGCCGGAATTCCGATTCTTGGCCTTCGTTCATCGAGTACATAAAGACGGAGCCGTCGGCGTTGCGGGTGGCTTCGAACTGGCTGCTTCCGTTGAACCAGCTGGTGCCGGAACTGATGGTCTGCCCCGACACGGCCGCGGCCGACAGCAGGCAGGAGAGGATGAGGAGAATGCGTTTCATATCTAGAAAAGTCGTCCGTTCCATTTGGCGGCCAGCTTCTCCCGCTTGAACTGCTCTTCAAGCTTGGCGAACTGCGCCTTGGTGTCGAGCGAGAAGGTGCCCTGCTGGATCCAGGCGTAATAGGACGGTTCGGTCTCGAACACCTTCCGGGCGCTCTTGCCCTTGTGCTTGCCGAAGTTGATCATCACCTCGCCGTTGTCGTCCAGGATGAGGTGGCCGGAGAAGTCCACGTATTTCCTGCCCACGAAGGCGGCCAGGGACTTGACGTCGTTCTTCAGCACCTGCTCGCGGTATTTGTCCGGTTCGCGGTAGCGGTCCAGCTGGGCCTGGAGCACCTTGTACGTGGCCACGGTGTCCGCCTCGGCGCTGTGCGCGTTCTCGAAGTCCTCGCCGCCGCAGTAGAAGCGGTAGGCGGCCCGGAGGTTGCGCGGCTCCATCACGTGATAGATGCTCTGCACGTCCACCATCAGGGGTGCGTGCAGGTCCACGCCCAGGTCCTTGCCGGCGAGCTTCACGCGCTCGAATTCCTCGGCGAGCATCGGGAGGTCGAACTTGGCGGAGTTGAAGCCCGCCAGGTCGCTGTCTTTCAGCCACTGCGCCACCTCGTCCGCCACCTCGAAGAAGGTGGGGCAGCCCACCAGCATATCGTCCGTGATGCCGTTCACCTTGCTGGCGTCGGCGTTCATCGGGCGCTGGCAGCCGCGTTCGTAGTCCCAGGGCTTGATGCGCCAGGTCTTGATGCGCTCCTCCCCGCCGGGGAATACTTTCACGAAGCTCAGTTCGACGATGGAATCGGACGGAATGACGAGGCCGGTGCTCTCGATGTCGAAGAAAAGCAGCGGCCGGGTAAGGTCGAGTTGCATACGCGGGAACCTCCTATGAAACCATAATCGGCATCAGGATGCCGCAGATCTTGCCGCTTTCCTCTTCTTCCTCGGAAGGGACGATAAGGGCCGCACGGCGGGCGTCGGCGAACTTCATCACCACCGTGCCGCAGGTCATATTGCCCAGGATCTCGATCAGGAAGGAGGACTTGAAGCCGATGCCCAGTTCGTCGCCGTTGTAGTCGCACGGGAGCTTTTCGTAGGCGGCGAGGGCGAAGCCCAGGTCCTGGGCCGTGATCTCGATCTGGCCGGCCTTGAGGTCGAACTTGATGTGGTTGGAAGCCTTGTTGGCGCACACGGCCACGCGGCGCACGGTGTTCAGCAGCTGGGCGCGGTCGATGCGCAGCACGTTGGCGTTGTTCTGCGGGATGACCTTGCGGTACTCCGGGAACTTGCCCACGATCAGGCGGCAGACCATCATCGTCTCGCCGAGCGTGAAGACCACGGTGGAGGAGTCGTAGGCGATGGTGACGTTCTCGTCATCCTTGTCGATGATGGACTTCAGCACGCCCGCCGGCTTCTTGTGCAGGATGAAGGAGGACTTCTCCGGGCACTGGAATTCTCGGGTGGTATAGCAGATGAGCTTGTGGGAGTCGGAGGCCACGAGGGTGGTGCTGTCGGGCTCCATATCGAAGAAGATGCCGTTCATCGCGGGACGCATCTCGTCGTCGGCCGTGGCGTAAATGGTGGCGGCGATGCCCTCCGCGAGCACGCTGGCGGGAACGGTGGCGGTGAGGGCGTCGACGCCCGCGCCCTTGATCTCGGGATAGTCCGCAGCGGGGAAATAGGGGAGCGAGGAATTACCGTTGCTCCAGATGCACTCGAAGGAGCCCTCGCCGGCCGTCTTGACCGTGATGGGCTGGTCGGGCAGGGCCTTCAGCAGGTCGATCATCTGGCGGGCCGGAACGGCGATGCTGCCGTCCTCGACGGTGCTGTCCACGGCCACCAGGGTGCGGAGCGTAAGTTCCTGGTCGGAGGCGGTGATTTCCAGCTGGCCGTCCTTGAGGACGAACAGGAAGTTTTCCAGGATAGGGAGGGCGGTTTTGGCGGGAATGGCCTTGGACACGTCGAGGATTCCCTTGAGCAGTCCGGCGCTTGAAACGTTGAATTCCATATGAGTCTCTTTAATTGTTTACAATTATGTGTTCTTGCAAAATTAAGAATTAATTCTTGGATTTTGGCATATAATTTGACTTTTTCTGACCCGGACAAAAATTTAAAAATCGATAGATATGAAAAAAGGTTTTCTTATCGTCCTGGCCTCCGTGCTTCTGAGCGGCCTGACCGCCTACGGAATCGTCAAGACCACGGTTCCGACCCAGAACGACGGGCAGCAGGGCGTCGCTTATTCCTCCGACGGACAGACCGTCAGGACTGTCAATTTGTCACTTTCCGACTATCCCGACTTCACCTATGCCGCAGAAACGGCCGTGAATGCGGTGGTCTATGTCAAGGTGACCATCCAGGCCCGGCAGCAACAGCAGCAGCAATACATCGACCCGTTCTTCCGTTTCTTCTTCGGTGACGACGGGTATGGCTATGGCGGCGGCAACCGCGAGCGCCAGGGCAGCGGCTCCGGCGTGATCATCCGTTCCGACGGCTACATCGTCACGAACAACCACGTGGTCTCCGGCGCGAGCAAGATCGAGGTGACCCTCAACAACAACAAGACCTACGAGGCCACCGTGATCGGCACCGACCCGGCCACCGACGTCGCCCTGATCAAGATCGACGCCACCGGCCTGCAGACGGTGCAGTTCGCCGACTCCGACAAGCTCCGCCTGGGCGAGTGGGTGCTGGCCATCGGCAGCCCGCTGGGCGAGGAGCTCCGTTCCACCATCACCGCCGGCATCGTGAGCGCCAAGGGCCGTTCGATGCCCAGCTCCACCGGCGAGTTCAAGATCGAGTCCTTCATCCAGACCGATGCGGCCGTGAATCCCGGCAACTCCGGCGGCGCCCTCGTGAACAAGGAAGGCGAGCTGGTGGGCATCAACACCGCCATCGTCTCCACGACCGGCTCCTACACCGGCTATTCCTTCGCGGTGCCTTCCAACATCGTGAAGAAGGTGGTCTCCGACCTCATCGACTTCGGTTCCGTGAAGCGCGCGATGCTCGGCATCACCGGCGGCACGGTCACCGAAGACCTGGCCAAGAAGCTCAAGCTCAACACCCCCGAGGGCGTGTACGTGAGCGAGGTGGTCAAGGGCGGCGCCGCCGACAAGGCGGGCATCAAGGCCGAAGACGTGATCCTGGCCATCGACGGCACCCGTACCGCCACGATGCCCGAGCTCCAGGCAAAGGTGAATAGCTTCCACCCGGGCGACAAGGCCACGGTCCGCCTGATCCGTGACGGCAAGACCGTCGACCTGCCGGTCGAGTTCCAGGACGGCAGCGTCTCCAACGGTACGGTGGCCAGTGACGGCACCGTGAGTTTCTACGGCGCCCAGCTGCGCGCGGCCGAGGGCGGCGTGGAGATCGTCTCCGCCGGCAACGGCTCGCTGGCCCGCGCGGGCGGCTCCGACGGCTTCATCATCCGCTACGTCAACGACAAGAAGGTTTCCAAGCCGCAGGACGTCATCGACATCGCCAAGAAGAGCACCCGCTCCATTTTCATCGAGGGCGTGGACGCCTACGGCCGTCCCGGCTACTTCGGATTCGCCAAGGAAGAATAGTTCCGGTTGAAAACTCCGCTGAAAAAATCCCGCGAAAGTGTGAAACTTACGCGGGATTGTTTCGTATATGCTAATGCCGGAAGAACATTGTTATTCAACATATGAGACAACTTAAGATCACAAAATCCATCACCAACCGCGAGAGCGCCTCGCTGGACAAATACCTCCAGGAGATCGGCCGCGAGGAGTTGGTGTCGCCGGAAGAGGAAGTGGAACTCGCCCAGCGCATCCGCAAGGGCGACCAGGAAGCGCTGGAGAAACTCACCCGCGCGAATCTGCGTTTCGTCGTATCCGTCGCCAAGCAATACCAGAATCAGGGCCTCAGTCTGCCCGACCTCATCAATGAAGGAAACCTCGGCCTCATCAAGGCCGCCGAGAAGTTCGACGAAACCCGCGGCTTCAAATTCATCTCCTACGCCGTGTGGTGGATCCGCCAGAGCATCCTGCAGGCCCTTGCCGAGCAGAGCCGCATCGTGCGCCTGCCGCTGAACCAGGTGGGCTCCTTGAACAAGATCAACAAGGCCCTGGGTAAATTCGAGCAGGAAAATGAGCGTCAGCCGTCCACCGACGAGCTGGCCGAGATGATCGACATCCCCAAGGACAAGATAGCCGACACCTTGCGTGTCTCGGGCCGCCACGTCAGCGTGGACGCCCCCTTCGTGGAAGGCGAGGACAACAGCCTGCTGGACGTGCTGCCCAACGACGACTCCCCGAGTGCGGACAGGGGCCTTACCAACGAGTCCCTCAGCACCGAGATCGAGCGCGCGCTGCAGATCCTCACGCCGCGTGAGCGCGAGATCATCAAGAGTTTCTTCGGTATCGGCTGCCAGGAGATGACCCTCGAGGAGATCGGCGAACGGCTCGACCTTACCCGCGAGCGTGTGCGCCAGATCAAGGAAAAGGCCATCCGCAAGCTCAAGAAGCCGTCGGCCAGCAAACTCCTCAAGACCTACCTGGGCTGATGACTCCCGAAAGCTTCCTCGCCGCGAAGGCCTCAGAGGCCGTCAAGGCCGTGTACGGAGCCGAAGTGGCCCCCGACACCCTGCAGGTCCAGGTGACCCGCAAGGAGTTCGAAGGGGACTTCACCCTGGTCGTCTTCCCGCTGCTGCGCGTCACGCGCCAGAGCCCGGACGCCACGGGTGTCGCGCTGGGCGACTGGCTGGTGGCCAACTGCCCGGAGGTGGCCGCGTACAACTCCGTGAAGGGATTCCTGAACCTCAGCCTTTCCAACGTCTACTGGCGCGAGGCCCTCGCCGCCATCGTGGAGGACGGCGCGTACGGGCAGTTGCCCGCCACCGGCCGCCGCGTGATGGTTGAGTTCTCCTCGCCCAACACCAACAAGCCCCTGCATCTGGGGCACATCCGCAACAACCTGCTGGGCGCCTCCGTCTCCGACCTGCTGAAGGCCGCGGGCGACGAGGTGATCAAGGCCACGCTCGTCAACGACCGCGGCGTGCACATCTGCAAGTCGATGTACGCCTGGCAGCAGCGCTTCGACGGCGCCACGCCCGAGAGCACCGGCAAGAAGGGCGACCACCTGGTGGGCGACTGCTACGTGGAGTTCGCCAAGATGGAGAAGGAGGACCCTTCCGTGATGGACAAGGTGCACGAGATGCTGGTGAAGTGGGAAGAGGGCGACTCTGCCGTGCGCAAGCTCTGGGAGACGATGAACGGGTGGGTGTTCGACGGATTCGAGCAGACCTACAAGGCCTTGGGCATCACCTTCGACCGCACCTACTACGAGCACGACACCTACCTGCTCGGCAAGGAATTGGTGAACCGTGGCCTGGAAATGGGCGTTTTCGTGAAAGATCCCGACGGCTCGGTGTGGTGCGACCTCACCGCCGACGGCCTGGACCGCAAGCTCCTGCTCCGCTCCGACGGCACTTCCGTGTACATCACGCAGGACCTCGGCACCGCCGAGCGTCGCTTCAGCGAATACAAGCTCGACTCGCACATCTACGTGGTGGGCGATGAGCAGAACTACCACTTCCAGGTGCTCAAGCTCATCCTGAAGAAGCTGGGCTTCGACTGGGCGGACCAGATCTTCCACCTTTCCTACGGAATGGTAGAGCTGCCCGAGGGCAAGATGAAGTCCCGCGAGGGAACCGTGGTGGACGCCGACGACCTCATCGAGAAGATGTACCAGGAGGCCAAGGCCACTTCGGAAGAAAGCGGCAAGCTGGAGGGCATCGCCGACGACGAGAAGGAGCGGCTCTACCGGATGATCGGCCTGGGCGCGCTCAAGTACTTCATCCTCAAGGTCGACCCCAAGAAGAAGATGCTCTTCAACCCCAAGGAGTCCATCGACTTCAACGGCAACACCGGTCCTTTCATCCAGTACACGCACGCCCGCATCTGCAGTATCCTGCGCAAGGCGGAGGAGCAGGGCCTGAAGGCCGCGCTCGACCCGTCGGTGGAGCTGAGCCCGAAGGAGGTGCGCCTGGTGAAGATCCTCGGCGCCTATCCGCAGAAGGTGGGGGAGGCCGCCGCGGCCCTTTCGCCCGCGCTCGTCGCCAACTACTGCTACGACCTGGCGAAGGAGTTCAACCAGTATTACCACGACACCCCGGTCCTCAAGGAACCGGACCCGGACGTCCTCCGGATGCGTCTGGAGCTGATTTCCACGCTCGCTTCCGTGCTGCGCCGGGGTATGAAGATCCTGGGCATTGACTTACCGGACAGAATGTAATATCCCGACCTCCGTCAAGGAGGTGCAGAAACTGGGCTGGGACTGGATCGACGTCATCTTCTTCACCGGCGACGCATTTGTGGACCATCCGAGTTTCGGAACGGCCTGCATCGCGCGGTACCTGGAGAAAGCCGGGTACCGCGTGGCGGTCGTACCCCAGCCGAACTGGCGCGACGATCTGCGCGATTTCCGCAAACTGGGCGCGCCGCGGCTGTATTTTGCGGTCAACTCCGGGGCGATGGACTCGATGGTCAACCACTACACGGCTGCCAAGCGCCTGCGCCACGACGACGCCTACACCCCCGAGGGGAAGTTCGGGCAGCGGCCGGACCGCGCCGTCACGGTGTACACGAAGATCCTCAAGCAGCTGTGGCCGGAAGTGCCGGTAGTCATCGGCGGTGTGGAGGCGTCCCTGCGGCGCCTGACGCACTACGACTACTGGGAAGACCGCCTGATGCCCTCCATCCTCGTCGACAGCGGCGCCGACTGGCTTTGCTACGGGATGGGCGAGCGCCCGATGTTGGAACTCACGAAGGCCATCGAATCCGGCCGCAATTTGCGACAAATTGAGAATTTGCCGCAAATTGCCTTTTACCGTAGCGGTCGCTACGGTAAAAGGTCTACCCCCCTGCACCCCCAAAGGGGGACGGGGGAGGAATCCCCCGAAACCCCCTCGGTCGCTTCGCTCCGAGCCGGTGGCGGAGCGGAGCCCATTATACTGAACTCGTACGAGCGGTGCTGCAAGGACAAGAAAGCGTTTGCAGAAAACTTCCATCATATTGAGATTCAGGCAAATGTGCTTCGCGCTCAGACGCTGATAGAACCGGTGGGCGACGGCTACGTGCAGGTGAACCCGCCCTATCCGCCCGCCACCACGGAAGAGATGGACGCCTGCTGGGACCTCCCGTTCACCAAGCTCCCGCACCCCCGCTACCAGGGCAAGCGCATCCCGGCCTACGATATGATCAAAGACTCGATCATCACCCACCGGGGTTGCTTCGGCGGCTGCAACTTCTGCACGATAGCGGCGCACCAGGGCAAGTTCATCCAGTCCCGCTCCGAAAAATCCATCCTGGACGAGGTGCGCCGGCTGGCGGCGATGCCTGAATTCCACGGCAATATCTCCGACCTGGGCGCGCCGACGGCCAATATGTACGGGATGCACGGGAAGAACCTGGAACTTTGTGCGAAATGCCGCCGCCAGTCCTGCCTCTTCCCGGGACCCTGCCCGAACCTCGACCGCTCGCACAAGCGCGTGCTGGAACTCTACCGGCAGGTGGATGCCGTGAAAGGCGTGCGCCACAGCTACATCGGCAGCGGCGTGCGTTACGACCTCTTCCTGGATGAGAAGGGATTCATCGACGAGACCGGCAAGCCGTACCTGCGCGAACTGATGCTCAAGCATACCTCCGGCCGCCTGAAGGTGGCCCCCGAGCACACCGAAGACAAGGTGCTGCACTATATGGGCAAGCCATCGTTCCGCCTGTTCGAGCGGCTGCGGACCGAGTTCGATAAGATCAACCGCGAGAACGGCACGCACACCGAGCTGGTGCCGTATTTCATCTCCTCGCACCCCGGCTGTACCCTGGAAGATATGCGCCGCCTGGCGGCAAATCCCTGTCTGAAAGGAATTTGGATGGAGCAGGTACAGGACTTTATGCCCACCCCGATGACCACCTCCTCGGTGATGTACTGGTCGGGCCTGGACCCGCGTACGATGAAGCCCGTATGGACCGAGCGCGATATGTTGAAAAAAAAGCAACAGAAAGCACTTTTTTTTAAGAAAAAGTAATTATACTTGCACCACAAAACTAACCCAAACCTATATATGGCTCAAGACAACAAGAAACGTCACATCGTCAGCTACGAAAACATGTCTCCCGAACTGGCCGCCGCTTTTGCGGAGAAGTACCCGAAGGGATTCAGCGATTATCTTCCCGACCTCAACAGATATACCAAACCCGACGGAACGCCGTTCTACGCCGTCCTGATCGAGATTCCCGACGCCATCTACCTGGTCAAGATCAAAGTCCAGATCGACAACCCCGACGACATCGAGCGCTGGCTCGAAGGCGAGGAGGAGGCCGAGGTCGAGTCCGTGGCCGGCACCTCCGGAGCCTCCGACTCCGAAGGCGAGACCCTCCCCGACGACAACATCTCCCAGTACGGCGGAGACGACGACGGAGCGGACGCCTAGTGAAGTTTTCCTTCAGACATATCCCTGAACGCAGCAAGCTTCTGCTGCTCAGCCTGATGGTCGGCGTGCTCTCCGGGTGCGCCGCCTCTCTTTTGGACTGGGCCATCCACGCCATCAAGCGGCTCCTTAACCAGGGCTTCCATTCCGCCTACGATTGGCAGTACCTGGTGTTCCCGGGCATCGGTATGCTCGTCTCACTGCTGCTGGTGCGCTTCCTCATCCGCGACAACATCAGCCACGGCGTCACCCGCGCCCTGCTGGCCGTATCGCGCAACGACTCCAAAATCAAGCCCCACAACACTTGGTCTTCGATGCTGACCTCCAGCATCACCATCGGTTTCGGCGGTTCCGTGGGTGCCGAGGCACCCATCGTCTATACGGGCGCGGCCATCGGGTCCAATCTGGGCCGGCTTTTTGGCCTCTCGTACCGCAACATCACGCTCCTGCTGGGCTGCGGTGCCGCCGGGGCCGTGGCAGGCATCTTCAAGGCGCCCCTCGCGGGCGTGCTCTTCACGCTGGAGATCCTGCTCTTCAACGTTTCGATGAAGTCGCTGCTGCCGCTGCTGATCTCTACTATCTCGGCAACGGTGGTATCCTATATCTTCCGGGGGCAGACGCCGGTTTTCGCCTGTACGCTCACGCCGTTCTCGATGGGGAACATCCCGTTCTACATCGTCCTGGGCGTCTTCGGCGGCCTGGGCTCGCTGTACTTTATGCGCACGACGCTCTTCCTGGAAGACCGCATCGGCAAGATCGGGAATCCCTATCTGCGCTGGGGCGTCTGCGCCTTGACGCTCGGCTTGCTGATCTTCCTCTTCCCGCCGCTTTACGGCGAGGGCTACGACTCGCTGGGCGCGCTGCTGAACGGGCGTGAACTGGACCTGGAGGGACGAACGCTGCTTTCTTCGCTGCTGGGCTCGGAGTGGGGCGTTCCGCTGTTTTTCGCGCTCATCTTCTTCCTGAAGGTGCTGGCGATGACGGCCACCAACGCCGGTGGGGGTGTGGGCGGCACTTTCGGCCCCACGCTGTTCGCGGGCGCCATCCTGGGCTTCTTCTTCGCGCGTTGCTGCAACCTGCTGGGTTTCAGCGTGCCGGAGCAGAATTTCGCGCTCGTGGGGATGGCCGCGCTGATGGCGGGCGTGATGCAGGCGCCGATGACGGCGATCTTCCTCATCGCCGAGATTTCCGGCGGTTACGAGTTGCTGATCCCGTTGATCCTGACCTCTACCGTGGCCTTCGGGACGCTGCGCATCTTCGAGAAGTATTCCATCTATACCAAGCGTATCGCGCAGAGCGGCGACCTACTGACGCACGACAGCGACCAGGCGGTGCTGACGCTGATGCACGTGGACGACCTGATCCGCGACAAGTATCCGCGGGTGCAGATCAACGCCACACTGCGCGAGGTGGCTTCCGTCGTGGCCGGAACCGATGCCGCCGTGCTGGCGGTCATCGACCGGAAGGGGCGTTTCCAGGGGATGATTGACCTGGCCACCGCCCGCAAGCCGCTGCTGGATCAGTCCAAGTACGATTCGTGGCACGTCTACAATATTATGGAGGCGGCGCCGGATTTCATTTATGCGGGGGAGAAGATGGAGTCGGTGATGGCGAAGTTCGACCGCACCGGCGCATGGCGTCTTCCGGTGCTGGATTCTGAGCGCAAGTATCTGGGGTTCATCTCCAAGTCCCGCTTACTGATGGCCTACCGCGCCGAACTCAAGGAAATTGCTTCCGAAGACTAGAATATGCGAGTAGTGATTCAACGGGTTTCTGAGGCGTCGGTGACGATTGGCGGTGAGGTCCGGTCGGCGATCGGGCAGGGGCTGCTGGTGCTGCTGGGCATCGGGCCGGACGACGGGGCGGAGGATATCGACTGGCTGGTGCGCAAGGTGGCCGGCCTGCGGATCTTCGACGACGAGGCCGGGGTGATGAACCGGAGCGTCGTGGAAGTCGGGGGCGAGGCGCTGGTGGTGAGCCAGTTCACCCTGATGGCTTCTACCAAAAAGGGCAACCGGCCGTCCTATATCGGAGCAGCTGGTCACGAGCTTGCGATTCCTTTGTATGAGTCTTTCTGCCAGGCGCTTGGCGCCGCCATCGGACGCCCGGTGGGTACCGGCGAGTTCGGCGCCAATATGCAGGTCGCCCTGGTGAACGACGGCCCTGTTACCATTTGCATCGACTCGAAGAATAGAATTTAGCTTGCCTCTCCTCGCGGGCGGCCAGAAATTATTTTTCGTGCGGTTGCCCGAAAAACCAATTTCTGCTCCGCCCTCCGCAACGCCAACGCACGGCAAGCTCGTTACTCGTTTATGAAGAAGAGTTCGGCGGTCATCCGCTCGACGCCGGAATCGGCGATT
Source organism: Bacteroidales bacterium (assembly GCA_017548445.1). The sequence continues at coordinate 44,435 of JAFYZZ010000016.1, forward strand.
TCCCGGCCGCGGGAGCCGGATGCGAAGGCCGCCTGGGCTTTCTTGTACCAGGCGAGGGCTGACCTGTAGTCTTTCTTGTATTCGTAGCACTGCGCGACCATATAGAGGGCGGCATAGTGTTGGGGATTGATTTCCAGCAGCTTGTTGTATTCGCTGATGCAGAGGTCCCACTTTCCGTATTTGTAAGCGGACAGGGCGTAGTTCTGGTGCGTGGCGGCGATGTTGGCGACGGTCCGCGGGTCCGGCTTGAGCCGTTCGAGGGCTTTATCGTACCATTGGGCCCAGTCCGAATGCTGCAGGTCGCTCTTCAGTCTGGCGATGGTGATCGCCAGACCAGTGTCCGTGGAATCCTGCTGCCAGGCCTTTTCGAATTCCTGCTCGGCGGCCCAGGTCCTGCCGAATTTCTGTGCGCATTGGCCCAGGTAGTAATGCACGGCATAGCCGTCGTCGCCGAGCCGGTTCATCCGGGTGAAATCGGCATCGGCGGCCTCATATTGCTCCTTGGCGAAATGCGCCACGCCGCTGACCGGAAGGATGGTGAGGTTGTCGGGTTCCTCGGCCAGGAAGGCGCCCGTCAGCGCGAGCACCTCGTCATATTGCTCCCGCCCGAGCAGGATGCCGCATAGCTTGTTGAGCACGGCGTCGTTGTGCGGACGGCGGTCCAGCGCCCGGCGGTAGTACCATTCGGCGGAATCGCGCCGTTCCAGCTGGTTGAAGGCGTCCCCGAGCAGCGAAACTACCTGCGTGATGGAGTCCCGTTGCAGGATTTCGCGTCCGAAACCGATGGCCGCCTCGTACTGTTTGCCACGGTACAGAAGGTTCATCAGGCGAAGCTTGTAGAGCAGATTCTCCGGCTGGAGTTCAGCAAGCAGGGTGTATTGCGCCAGGGCCTCTGCGGAATTGCCACTCTGGTAATGGCAGTCCGCCAGTTCCTCCAGCAGGACAGGTTGCGGACCCTGTTCGGCCATCATCTGCGTCAGCGTGCCGATGGCTTCGTCGTACTTCCATAGCTGCTTGAGCTCCCTCACCGTGGTAATGTCCTGGGCCGCGAGCGGAAATGCGGACAGGAAGAACAGGATGAGGGAGACTCTGCAGCGCATAGGTAGAAAGTTTATTGTTTTTTGGTCGTGATGAGGATGACGCCGTTCTTGGCTTCTTCGCCGTATTTCTCGACGGTGGCGGCATCCTTGAGGACTTCCATCGATTCGATGGTGGAAGGATCGATTTCTTTCAGTTTGCCGGTGTCGAGTTTCTTGCCGTCCAGGATGACCAGCGGCTCACCGGCGCCGTCGTTGTACCGAATGGAAATGGAACTGCTGGGACCGTTATTATAGGAAACCACTCCCGTAAAATCTTGCTTCTGCTCGTCGCCCCTCAGTTTGAAGATGACCGGGAACTGGTAGGTGACCTTTACGGGCTTGCCGCCCTGCTCGCCGGGAGTCCAGTTGGGGGAGGTGGAAAGCACGCGGACGGCTTCGGCGTCCAGCAGCGGGTGAACGCCGCGCAGGACTTTGACGTCACGGACGGCGCCGTCTTCACAGACGGTAAACTGAACCATCACCCGACCCTGGATCTCGGCAACCTTGGCATCTTCCGGATACTTCAGGTTCTGGGCGACCCATTGGGCGAATTCATTGGCATTGCCGCCGTTGAACGTAGGCTTCTTCTCGATCTGGGCAAAAGGAACGGCCTTGTCCGTGCTGTCGGGGGCCGCCGTGGCGGCAGGCGTATCCACGATCATTATGCCGGAGGCAGCGGGGCGGATTTCCGCCCGCACGGGATTGCACAGGAACATCGTTCCCGCGAGGAAGGGGAGGAGACCCGCATAGGCGAGGCGCATCCATCCCGAAGTGGGTTTGTGCTGCATCATCGTGATTCTTTGTTTGAGTTTGGCGTGGTTGAAGCCGTTGGCCAGGGAGAAACGCTGCTCTCCCACGGCTTTCCTGACCAGCAATAATTGATATGAGGTAGCATCGATGCCTTTTCGGATGAGGCCTTCGTCGGCCTCGTATTCGTGCAGGAGCTTGAGTTCCGCACGGGCCATCCAGGCGAGGGGATTAAACCAGTGCAGGGCGTTCACGGCGGTCATCAGCAGAATGTCAAGCGAGTGATGCGCACGGATGTGCTGCAGTTCGTGTCCGAGGATGGCGGGGTATTTCTCGTAGTCGTCACGGCTCATCACGATGTGGCGGGCCCAGCTGAACGAGGGGATGTCACGGTCCACCAGGGTGAGCCGGCAGCCGTCGAGCGGCTGTGTGGCGCCGCCGCGGATGATGCGGCGCGTGCGGACGGCGGATACAAGGCAGAGCGCCACGATCGCGGTCACGCCCGCCGCGTAGAGCAGCAGGAGCCAGGGGAAAGGGGCGGCGGAAGCCCCGGCGGGCTCGCCGACCATCTCCAGCGTCCCTACCGCAACGGGGAGGGATTCCGGCAGGATCACCGTGCGCAGCCGCAGCAGCGGCAGCAGGTGGCAGACGACCGTTCCGACGAGCAGGGCGATGCGGTTGAAGCGGAATAGGGAGGTCCGCCGCATCACCAGCAGGTAAAACGCGTAGAAGAGGGCCAGGTACAGGCTGGCGCGCGCGATATAAAGCAGGAAGGGTGTCATTTCCGTTTGCTTTCGATGGTGGCGATGAGGGCCTTGAGTTCCTCGAGATCCATCTTGTCGTCCTCGACGAACTGGGACACGAGCATCGAGTAAGAGTTGCCGTAGTAACGCGCCACGAGGTCGCCGACGGTCGAGCCGCGGTATTCCTTCTCGGAGATGGCGGGGGAGTAGCAGAAACTGTTCGCCATCGGCTTCCGTGTCAGGAAACCCTTGTCTTCCAGGAACTTGACCTGCGTGGCTACGGTGTTGTACGAGGGCTTGGGATCGGGAATCCGGGCCACGATGTCCCGGATGAACAGGTCGCCGTGCTGCCAGACGATCTGCATAATCTCTTCTTCTTTGGCGGTGAGTCTTTGTCTCATAATCGCAATGTTTCCACTGCAAATATACAAACAAAAATTAAAACTCCTAATATTATTCGGACTTCTCCTGCTTCTTTTCGGAATTTCTTGTTCCGGACAGGCGGCTTGCCCCTGCGAACCGTAGCCGCCCGTGGCTTATGAACGGGGGGACCGCAAGCGAAGCGCAGCGGTGGGATGGAGCGAAGCGGAAGGTTCGCAGGGGCAAGCCGCCTGCCGGAATCAGTACTATTTCAGCAGGCGGAGGGAGATGCGGCCGCGGTCCAGGTCGACGGCGGTGACGGCCACGCGGACCTGCTGGTGCAGTTTGACGACCTTGGTGGGGTCGGTGCCGCGAGGTCCCATCTGCGACACGTGCACCAGGCCGTCGTCGTGGATGCCGATGTCCACGAAGGCGCCGAAGTTGGTGATGTTCGTCACGATGCCGGGGAGTTCCATCCCGACCTTCAGGTCGTCGATGCCGTGGATGTCCTCCGCGAAGGAGAATTCCGAGGCCTGCTCGCGCGGGTCCAGCCCCGGCTTGGCCAGTTCCTTCAGGATGTCGTTCACGGTGGGCAGGCCCGCGACGGGCGTCACGAAATCCTCCGCCTTGATCTTCGCGCAGAGTTCCGCATTGCCCACCAGTTCCCGGACCGGCACCCCCAGCGAAGCCGCCATCCGGTCCACGATGCCGTAGGACTCGGGATGCACGGCGGAGTCGTCCAGCGGATTCTCGGCCCCGCGGATGCGCAGGAAGCCCGCGCACTGCTCGAAAGCCTTCGGCCCCAGGCGCGGGACCTTCTTCAGTTCCGCCCGGCTGCGGAAACCGCCGTTCTCCGTGCGGAAGGCCACGATGTTCTCCGCCAGCGCGGGCCCGATGCCGGACACATAGGCCAGCAGGTAGGGGGATGCGGTGTTCAGCCCCACGCCCACGGCGTTCACGCAACTCTCCACGGTATTGTCCAGCTGCTCCTTCAGCAGCGTCTGGTCCACGTCGTGCTGGTACTGCCCGATACCGAGGTTTTTCGGGTCGATCTTCACGAGCTCGGCCAGCGGATCCATCAGCCGGCGGCCGATGGACACGGCGCCGCGCACCGTCACGTCCTGGTCCGGGAACTCCCGGCGGGCGATTTCGGAGGCGCTGTAGATGGAGGCGCCGTCCTCGCTGACCGTCCAGACCTTGCAGCCCTCCGGCAGCTTGATGCGCCGCATAAACTCCTCCGTCTCGCGGGATGCGGTTCCGTCGCCGATGGCCACGGCCTGGATGCCGTAGCGCTCCAGCATCTGCTGCACGGCCATAATCGACTTGACCTTCTCGTTCTGCGGCGGATGCGGATAGATGATGGTATGGTACAGCAGGCCTCCCTGCTCGTCCAGGCAGGCGATCTTGCAGCCGTTGCGGTAGCCCGGGTCGATGGCCATCGTGCGCTTCTGCCCCACGGGGGCGCCCAGCAGCAGCTGGCGGAGGTTCTCGCCGAACACGCGGATGCTCTCGCGGTCGGCCTTCTCCTTGGCCTCGCGCAGCACCTCGCCGCTGATGGACGGCTCCAGCAGTCGCTTGAAGGAATCGGCCACGGCCTCCTTCATCTGCCCGGCGAGCGGCCCGGCGGGATAGCCGTGCTCCTGGCAGAAGTCGTAGTAGATCTTGGCGTCGCATTTTTCGGGATCGGCATCGATGCCCACGCTCAGGAAACCCTCGTTCTGCGCCCGCAGGATGGCGAGCAGATTGTGGGAGGGAATACGTTCCAGCGGCATCTTGAAATCGAAGTAGCTGCGGTATTTGGCCGCTTCCGCGCTGTCCCGGCCCGCCTTGGTGACGGTGGCCGTCACCCGCCGGCGCCGGAAGATGCCGCGAAGGTTCTCGCGGATGACCGCCGTCTCGCTCAGGCGCTCCGCGACGATGTCGCGTGCCCCCGCGAGCGCCGCGTCCACGTCGGGTACCTTGTCGCCCACGAACTTGCGGGCATCGGCCTCGGGGTTGCGCGTCTTCACGTTCCACATCAGGTCCGCCAGCGGCTCCAGCCCCAGTTCGCGGGCCACCGTGGCGCGGGTGCGCCGCTTGGGCCGCCAGGGGAGGTACAGGTCCTCCAACTCGGTGGCGGACACGCAGTTCTCGATTTTCGCGCGGAGTTCGTTCGTGAGGGCGCCCGCCTCGCCGATGACCTTGAGGATGGTCTCCTTGCGCTTCTCCATCTCGGCGAAGACGTCCACCCAGTGGCGCACTTCGGCCACCGTGGCGTCGTCCATCCCGCCCGTCTTCTCTTTGCGGTAGCGGCTGATGAAGGGGATCGTGTCGCCGTCCGCGAAGAGGTCGGCGCAATTCTCTACCTGCCAGTCCTTCAGTCCGAGGAGGCCGGCGACGTGCTGGATATAGATTTCTTTCATTTTGCGGGATGCAGTTTGCGGAAGCGCAGGCCCAGAACGCCCCAGAACGCCTCGCCGAAGATGCTGCCTGACATTTTGGAAGTGCCTTCCTTGCGGTTCACGAAGATCACGGGCACCTCGGCGATCTTGAAACCGAGCTTGTAGGCGGTGTATTTCATCTCGATCTGGAAGCCGTAGCCTTTCATCTTCACGGCGTCGAGGTCGATGGCCTCCAGGACTTTGCGGGAATAACACACGAAGCCGGCCGTGCTGTCGTAGATTTTGGCGCCCAGCACGGTGCGCACGTAGATCGAGGCGCTGTAGGACATCATAATGCGCCCCATCGGCCAGTTGACGACGTTGATGCCGTCGCAGTAGCGCGAACCGATGGCCAGATCCGCCCCTTCCTGCGTGCAGGCGGCCAGCAGGCGGGGGAGGTCCTCCGGGTTGTGGGAAAAGTCGGCGTCCATCTCGAAGATGTATTCGTAGTCCCGCTCCAGGGCCCATCTGAAGCCCGTGACGTAAGCGGTGCCAAGGCCCAGCTTGCCGCTGCGCTCCAACAGGAAAAGCCGCTCCGGATACACCTGCATCAAGGATTTTACCACGTCGGCCGTACCGTCGGGGGAACCGTCGTCTATGACGAGGATATGATAGCCGCCTTCGAGTTCGAAGACTGCCTGGATGATCCTGGAGATGTTCTCGATCTCGTTGTATGTCGGGATGATAACTAGCTTCTTTTCCATATTTTGTCAAATATAAGAAAAAATATTTCATTATATTAGCATCGTAAAACAAAACCACATTATGAAAACGATCAACCTGCTGCGCATCTTTGTGCTCTGCGCAGCCTTGTCAATCAGTTCATCCTGTTGTATTATGGGCAAGAATCCTGTTTTTAAAGGAACCAAATGGACGGCCGTCCAGGAAATGTTCGTCGCCGACGCCGGCACGATGACCATCAACCACACGCTGGAATTCCTCTCAGCCAAGAATGTGCTGGTGAAGGAGGATGGGTCAATGCCTTCCTATCCTGCAATGTATATGAACCCCGACGGCACGGTGGATACGATGCCGGGATACTCCACCCATTATGAATACACCGGAACATACACCTTCAGCGACGGCATCCTGACCATCACGAAAGAAGAAGGCGGGGCCCCGACGAGGTATCTGCTCCAGCCCGACGGCACCCTCGCCCGTCCGGAACCCTGGGGCGAGACACTCGTGTTCTCGCGCGTGGAAGAGAAAGAGAAATAGTTTTTCAAACACCGACATCGTCTATGGTCAAGCGAATCGCAATCCTGGTTTTCCTGCAGCTCGCGGCCGTCGCGGCCGTGTCTGCCCAGAACCGTCAGAGGATCTCCATCCTGGGAGATTCCTATTCCACTTTTGTCGGGTACATTCCGGAGGGAAACGCCATCTGGTATGACGGCACCACCCGGCAGACCGACGTCACGTCCGTGCAGCAGACCTGGTGGTGGAAGGTCGTCCGCGAAGGCGGATACCTGCTGGAAAAGAACGAGTCGTACAGCGGATCGACCGTCTCTAGTACGGGGTACAACGACGCCGATTACTCGGAATTCTCCTTTCTCGCGCGGCTGCCCCGGCTGGGCAGCCCGGACATCCTACTTATCTTCGGCTGCACCAACGACAGCTGGGCCGGCGTGAAGACCGGGGAGTTCCAGTATGGCTCCTGGACACGCGGAGACTTGTATTTCTACCGTCCCGCATTGGCGAAACTGCTTTCCGACGCCCAGGCCCGCTATCCCAACGTGGACATCTGGTTCCTGATCAACGACGGCTTGCGCGATGACATCACGGAGTCCACAAAGGAAATCTGCTCGCACTACGGCGTTCCGTACATCCAGCTGGAGGGCATCGACAAGCAGAACGGGCATCCTTCCGTCGCGGGAATGGAGGCCATCGCCCGTCAGGTGCTGAAAGCCATCCGCAAATAGGACGTCATCCAAAAACTAGAGATGCCGCACCATCAGTGCGGCATTTTCTTTTGTGCGGAGAGACAGGGATTCGAACCCTGGAACCGCTTTGGGCGGTCACGCGCTTTCCAGACGCGCCTCTTCAGCCACTCGAGCATCTCTCCGAAAGGGACTGCAAATATAGGACTTTTTTTTCAAATTCATCCGTTTTTGAAATTAATATTTACACATCCTCCGTCCCGTCTCCCGGAATGGCGGCGCCCTGGCGCCTGATGGCCTCCAGGTAGAATTCTTTCCGTTGCTGCTGGGAAATCTTGTATCGGACCATCCGCGCGCCGGCCGAGATGCCGTCGTCCAGGTTGCAGGCGAACAGGTCGTTCACGTCGGCCAGGTACAGGCGGTTGTAACGGTTGTCCTGATACTTCTGCAGGCCGAGGGTATAGTTCATCGCCTTCAGGGCGTCGGCGGCGCCCAGGTCGTCCTTGCTGAACACGAAGAGGCCCATCCGGTCGAAGTGTCCGTAGAATCCGTCGCCCACTTTGGCCACCTTGCATTCCAGGATGCGCCGCATCGGGAGGGCCATGCTCCAATAGGGCAATTCGTTGGCACCCACGTACTTGCCTTCCCATAAACCGAAGGAGTATCCGTATTCGAGGACGTGTGCGAGGTCGTCGGCGTCTTCGCCCCGGGTCACTCCCGCCACGTCCTTCAGCATCGCCAGCCCGGCCGACTTGCTCTCCTCCATCGCCCGCGTGACCTCGATGCCCACGCTGTGACCGTCCGGCGACTGCAGGTCCGGCTTGTCGCGGTTCACCAGTTCGTCGTACCCGCGGCTCAGCAGCGAGGACAGCAGGACCTGGGCGTACAGTTCGAAGAAGCAGGTCCCGTGTTCGCGGACGGTCGCCTTCCGCGACGGCTCCCGCTCGATCCGCAGCGAACCGTCGTCCTCCCGGACGATCACATCTCCTTCGTACACCGACACGAAGCCCTCGCCCGTATCCAGCGACAGCATCGAGAACCCCATGCAGAAGTAGGGAGCCAGAAGCTTGTCGCCGCAAAGGCGCTTCACCTCGTCGTAGTTCGTGCCGGTGAACTGTACCTTCATATCCGTGTCCCTGTCAGTTGTTCCGATTGATGACATCCAAGCGCCAGGTGATTCCGATGTCGAAGTTGTCGATGCCGATGCTGCTGCTCTTGAAGTAGACGGCGTGCAGGCGCAGGCGGTCGCGGTCGGGCAGGGGGAAGAACTCCACGCCGCAACCGGCGTAGATGTTCCGCGTGCCGGGCGCCACGGCCACGTCGAGCGCGCGGCCCAGCGCATCCACGTTGCCGATGTCGTTGCTCTCGTAGCCGCCCTTGGCGCAGAGGTTCCATTTGCCCACGGTCCAGATGATCTTCGAGATGACGGTGTAGTCCGAGAAGAAGCGCTCCTGGCCGCGTCCGGCGCGGTTCATCCATTCCACGTCCACGGCCAGGGGGCCGAAGATGAACCGGTTGCCCAGGGCGATGTAGTTGATGGTACGGTGGAACTCGTCTTCCACGAAGTTCACGCTCCAGAGGGTGTTCCACCAGGGGGCGAAGGTGCCGAACCATTCGAAGTTGTAGGCGTAGAGGTTCTGGAAGCCCAGCGAGAGCGGGGAGTTGCAGAACTGGAAGGCGAGCGCCTGCCCCGGGAGGAATTCGTATTCGGCGTTGACGCCGAAGGAGAAGCCCTGGTAGAGGTTGTTGCAGAAGTTGCTGTAGTAGTAGACGTCGATGGGCACCGCGTCGAATTCGTATCCGCCGATGTAGAGGGCGTTCTTGCCTACGGTGAAAGACAGTTTGGGCGTCGCGTGCCATTTCAGGTACAGGAAGTCCGTGGCGTTGAACATATTGCGCTCGTCGAAGACCTTCTTGTTCAGGCGCTGGCGGACGCGGAAGTCCAGTTTCTCCGACAGTGAACCGCGGATGTTGAGGTTGAAGTGGTCGCCGGTGAACTGGCTGTGGTAGTCGCCGTCGGCGACTTCCTGGTGGAAGGAGGCGCGGGTGTCGAAATACAGCTGACTGATATGTACTTGCGCCGGTGCGCCCGTGGAAAGCAGCAGGGCGGCGGCGCTGGAAAGAATATGGATAAAGGTCTTGTTCATCATCATTCGCTTGGACTAGTAAAATTAATAAATAAAAAGCAGGAAAAGCGTATATTTGAAGAAAAATCGCTCCCTATGAGACGCTCCCCGCTGTCCCTGGTCTTGTTTCTTCCGCTGGCGGCCTGCACCGTCGGCACGGTTCCCCCGGATCTGACGCTGCATTACAATCGTCCTGCTGAATGCCTGGAAGAGGCCCTCCCGCTGGGTAACGGGCGCCTGGGCGCGCTGGTGTATGGCGGTGTGGAGGAGGATCGCATCTCTCTGAACGATATCACCTTGTGGACGGGTGAGCCGGACCGGGGCGCGGATCATCCGGACCTGCAGGGCGGCATAGGCTCGCACGCAGCGGAAACCGTCCCGTTGATCCGGGAGGCCCTGGGTCGGGAGGACTACCGCAGTGCTGAACGCCTGCAGCGGCAGGTCCAGGGGCACTTCAGCGAGTCCTATATGCCGTTGGGCACGCTCAGCATCAAGCACCTGGATACGGGCGGAGAGGTGACGGCATACAGCCGGGAGCTGGACATCGCCCGGGCCGTCGCGCGGACAGCGTATTTGCGTGACGGAAAGGCCTTTGACACGAAGTATTACGTTTCGGCGCCGGACTCGGTGATCGTGGTGCAGCTCTCTGCGGAGAGCGGTCTGCACGCCCGGCTTCGTTTGGATTCGCCGCTGCCGCATACGGTCGAATCCCGGGATGGCGCCCTGGTCTCCGACGGCTATGCCGCCTGGCACACCCTCCCCGACTATTATGCCTCCGGCACGGAGAAGATGCGATACGACCCGGAGCGGGGCATCCATTTCCGGACGGTGCTCTCGGTGCGCCACGACGGGGGACAGGTGCTCGCAGACGGCGATGAACTGGTGCTGGACGGTTGCCGGAGGGCGACGCTACTGCTGGTGAACGCCACGAGTTTCAATGGTTTCGACAAGGATCCGGTCCGGGAAGGCAAACCGTACCGGGAGCTCGCGGACGCCCAGGCCGCCAGGGTGCTGGCACTGCCGGACGATGAGCTTTGGGAGCGGCACGAGCGGGATTACAAGGGGCTCTTCGACCGCGTGAGCCTGGAGCTGGGACGCACGGATCCCGACTTGCGGGACTTGCCCACGGACGAGCAACTGCGGCTCTACGGCGCCGGGACGGAGAATCCCGAACTGGAGGCGCTGTATTTCCAATACGGGCGTTATCTTCTGATTGCCTCATCCCGTACACCGGGCGTACCGACCAATCTGCAGGGGCTCTGGAACGAAAGCGTGGATCCGCCGTGGAGCTGCAATTATACGGTGAACATCAACCTGGAGGAGAATTACTGGCCGGCCGAAGTCACGGGCCTGGGCGAGCTGGCCGGGCCGCTGCTGGACTTCACGCACGCGCTTTCCCACAACGGCCGTGACGCTGCCTTGCGCTATTATGGCGTGGAGCGCGGCTGGAATGCGGGGCACAACAGCGACATCTGGGCGATGGCCTGTCCGGTTGGACTGGGTACGGGAAGTCCCAGCTGGGCCAACTGGACGATGGGCGGAGCCTGGCTGTCCACGCATCTGTGGGAACACTGGCTGTTCAGCCGCGACCGGATGCGCCTGGAACGGGACTGGCCCGTGCTGCGCGGCGCCGCGGAGTTCTGCCTGGACTGGCTGGTGGAGAAGGATGGCGAACTGCTGACATCGCCCGGGACCTCGCCGGAGAACATTTATGTTACCGATACGGGGATGCGCGGTGCAACGCTGTACGGGGCGACGGCCGACCTGGCCATCGTCCGGGAGTGCCTGACGGATGCCGTGGCCGCGGCGCGTGAACTGGGGGTGGACGAGGCCTTTGCGTCCGAGGCGGAGGCGGCGCTGACGCGTCTGCATCCGTACCGGGTGGGGGCGGACGGCAAACTGCAGGAGTGGTATCACGACTGGGCGGATATGGAACCGCAGCATCGTCATCAGTCGCATTTGATCGGGGTGTATCCGGGGCATCAGATTACGTCCGGCCCGCTGGCGGATGCCGCGCTGAAGACGCTGGAAGTCAAGGGCTTCGAGACGACGGGCTGGAGCTGCGGCTGGCGAATCAACCTGTATGCGCGGCTGGGCGACGCCGAGAGCGCCTACCGGATGTACCGGCGCATCCTGCGCTATGTGAGTCCTTCGTCCGCCAGCGGAGAGCCCGATTATCAAGGCGGGGGAGGCACGTATCCCAACCTGCTGGACGCGCATCCGCCGTTCCAGATCGACGGCAATTTCGGGGCCTGTGCCGGTGTGGCGGAGATGTTGGTACAGTCGGCTGCCGACGGCAGCGTGACGCCGCTGCCCGCGCTGCCCGCCGCCTGGCGCAACGGCCGCGTGAC
>JAFYZZ010000017.1 GCA_017548445.1 Bacteroidales bacterium
AAGGATAATGGATTTCATCAAGACGGTTCCCGAGCATCCCTATTGCCTTCACGGAGACCTCCAGATAGGGAACATCATCCGCTCCGGGAACAGAGACCTCTGGATAGATGTTGGACAGTTCAGTTATGGCGTCCCAGAATGGGACCTGGGCTTTACCTGGCGCATTACCGGCATTACAAACGAAGAGCGCAGCCAAGAGCTATTTCACCTGTCTCCAGACCAGCTTTCCCATCACTGGCAGGTGTTTTCGGCGGCTTATTTTGAGGCCAAAGGAAAAGATTTAGAGGACAAGGTCCGTACGCTATATCCTTACGCAGCCGCCCGTCTTCCCTTCATGATCTTCCTCGCATACCACAAGCCGATTAATGAGCATATTGCCCGGCAGTTTGTAACCCCGCTTTTTGATGGCGAGAACAATTGGTAAACTGGACTATTCTTTGGTACAATCTTGGTACAATTTTAAAGAAAAACCCCATCTGACGTGTGTCAGACGGGGTTTTGAAGTGACTCCAACAGGACTCAAACCTGTAACCTTTTGATCCGTAGTCAAATGCTCTATTCAATTGAGCTATGGAGCCATTACCAACCGGCGCAAGGCCGGTCTATTCTACTCTGCCGGAGTCTCTTTCACGACACGCTTCGCCTCTTTGATGCGAGCCTTCTTACCAGCCAGGTTGCGGAGGTAGAAGATACGTGCGCGGCGGACCTTACCGACTTTGTTCAGTTCAATCTTGTCGATTGCAGGAGACTCGTAAGGGAAGATACGCTCCACACCGATGCCGTTGGAAACCTTGCGGATGGTGAAGGTCTTCGTGTACGGGGTGGAACCACAAATCTGGATCACCACGCCACGGAAGCTCTGGAGTCTTTCCTTGTCGCCTTCCTTGATCCGGTAGGTCACCGTGATGGTGTCACCGGCCTTGAACTGCGGGTAGGAGGCAGTTTTGTTCGCGGAGAACGACTGCTCTACTAAGTTAATCAAATCCATAATATGTCAATGCTATTTGAAGAGGCAGCGTCAACAAACCGTTCGTAGAGAGGCTGCGTTCTTTTGGGATGGCAAAGATAGTTACTTTTCTTGATCTTGCAAAATAATTCGCAAAAAAGTTGCACTTTTCTCCGGCTAGATGCTCTCCTCTTTCGCCTCCACAGGGATGCCCAGCATCGTAAGCTGCTCGACAAAGGCGTCTTCGAAGGCGCGCTCGGCGATGCGGCGGGACATATTGAGGACGAGGTAGCCGTCGTAGCCCACGCAGGCGGACGCACCGGAGTTGCCCCGCTGGCGGCCCAGCACGAAATCGATGTCGCGCACGTAGGGGCGCAGCGACTCCGGCAGGTCGATCTTGCCGAGGTTGGACAGGGTGTGCGTGCAGTAGCGGTCGCCCTTCAGCTTGTTGATGACGTCGATGATGGGCTTCTTCAGGAAGCGCGGGATGCAGTTGATCGCGAAATTGTTCTCCAGCTCCACGTTCTTGGCCACCTTCGGCTCCAGCTGGCTCGGCATCGAGTAGAGCCGCTTCTGGGCGGACACCACCTCGAGGATGTGGTCGAAGTCGTAGTCGCCGTTGCGCACGTCCACGCCCAGGATCACATAAGAGGAGAAGTTGCGCAGGGTGCAGCCGCCGAAGATGCGGCGCAGGTCCACGGGCACGTTGACCTTGAGCACGGAGCGGCGACGGAGCGGGTCCTTGCGGCGGACGTCCTGCAGGGCCGCCACCATCGCGGCGGTCATCAGTTCGGTCACCGTGGCCTGGCGGGACTTCGCCACCTCCGCGATGCGTCCCATCGGGATGCGGACGCGCAGGTTGCGCAGTTCCTTGAGGCCGAGCGGGCGGCCGTGGAGGTGGTAGGCGGGATCGTTCTGCTCCAGGGCGCCGTGCTTGCCGTCGAAATCGTCGAACGCATCGGCCATCTCCGAGGCGCAGGGCGCGTCGGACGGGTCCAGGATGCGGCCGCCATAGACGGGCGTCGCGCCGTAGCGCTGGCGGATGTACTCCGCGGCCAGCGTGAGCAGGAAGGTCATGCCGCCGTTGCCGTCGGTCAGGACGTGGAAGATATCCAGCACGATGCGGGGGCCGTCCGCGGACACGCGGAACAGGAACCCGCCGTTGCCCTTGACCGTGAAATGGTGCAGCGGCTGGAGCGGCAGCACGCGCGGCGTCTCGTCCAGGTGGCGGAGATACCACCAGAGCGCACCGCCCGTGAGCGTATAATGGAAGGTCGGGATCCGGGCGACCGTCGCTTCCAGCGCACGCTGGAGCACCTCGGTCGAGACCGGCTCGGAAAGGGTGACCGTCATCCGGTACAGCGAAGAATATTTCTTCGACTGGCTGGCGGGATATATGAAGGAGGCGTTGTCGAGCCTCAAAAGATTTTGCAGGGTCATGCCAAAAGTTGGTTGTGTTTCGATGCAAAGGTATACCTATGTATAGGGGTGGCCAAGACAATTTCACCGAAAAGGGTATATTTGTGACGAACAGCCCGTTTGGCGGACAATCTCGACCGATTTGGGGACGAAAATAAGGCAGACGGCATCTCGTCCCATAGTCCGCAGGGACCGGAAACGGCTCGTTGGGTCCCTTTTATACGAATGTGCAACAGGCTTCATACCGATGTTGAAAACTCTTTTTTTCAAAGGGGTTCATATTATCGAATTATTTTCTATCTTCGCGCAACTAACAGAATACGACTATGTATTGGACACTCGAACTTGCCAGCAGCCTGGACGATGCTCCGTGGCCGGCGACAAAAGAAGAACTGATTGATTATGCCAACCGCTCCGGTGCTCCCGAAGAAGTGATTGAGAACTTGGAGGAACTCGAAGAAGAGGGCGAGATCTACGAGACCATCGAGGACATCTGGCCCGACTACCCGACCAAAGACGATTTCTTCTTTAACGAAGAGGAGTACTAATAGCTCATCCGGCATATCAAAAGGATGAAAAGAGCAGCGGAATCCCCCGCTGCTTTTTTTATTCACCGGAAAACCGTACCTTTATGCTAAATCTTACGGCTATGAAACGATTTGTCGCGACCATCCTCCTCTTGTTAAGCGCGTGCGTCTTCCATCCCATCGTCTCCCGTGGGCAGGACGACGGGGCCGTGGTCACGATATCCGCCTCCGCGAGCACCCCGGGGATGAAAGGATACGGAATCGTCATCCACCTCACCAACGTCGAGACCGGCGAAGAATTCGAGTCGAAGAGTCTGGGAATCATGTCCCGGAATGCCATCATCGAATACATTCCGGCCGGACGTTACCGCATCACCTTCGCAGAAGTTTACCTCGGCGACAGGTCCTGGAGCAACAATTCGACCGAACTTCAGGACTTCTTCGGGGAGATCCGGCTCGAGGCCGGAAGGATCTACTACCTGGGAACGTACGAGACGACCTTTGAAGGCTATCTGAGAGACCGGAAGATCATTTTCTCCTTCAAGGACCTCTTCATCCCGAAGAAGATCATCAGTTATCTTGATAAACTGGGCTATCCGACAGACGACATCATCATCCGAAGTCCCATCGAAGATTCTTTCGTCTTCAACAAGATTACCGGATAACGCCATTCTGAATTCCAGCAAGCAATGACAAAGACTCGTGTTTACATTGTCTTTCACACCGGCAGGCCGATGAATTTCCAGGCCCTCTCCGAATTGGCCGGAGTGGAGCCGACACGCGTTCAGGTCAAAGGGAAAGAACGGATCAGCAAAGAGAATTCTTTTGAATATCATTTGCCGGCATCCCGCGGCAAGATCGTGCAAAGACAGTACGACAAACTGATGAAAGCGATCAAGACCCCCGGGCCATTGGGGGCGTATTGCAAGGCGCACGGTATCAAGGTTTATGTACAAGTCGTGGTCGATGGTATCACCGACACCTACTCCTTCCCTGTCCTCCATATGGATAAGAAGTTCATCGCTTTCCTTGCCGATCTGAACAATGCCGAGGTGGATTTTGATATCTACACCGAACCCTGGGACAAAGAAGGGGGCGATTACAAAAAGCCCGCGATCATCCTTCCGTCCGGGGAGGCACTTTATAAAATATAATTTATGTCCCGACTTCTTCAATAAACCCACATTGCACAAGAAATGACGCCGGAACTCACGAACCTGATATTTGTCGTTGCAGCCATTGTCTTCGCCGTCCTGCTCGAATTGAGGCCCGGGAAGAAAAAACCGATGCAGATAAAGATGGCGGATCCGGCCGAATACATCTATCCCCATCCGGAGCCGCCGGAGAAACTGCAGGCCATCCTGCAGCAGGTCCCCGGTACAGGCGAGCTGCTCTATCACTATACGGAGCGGAACAACATCACGAAATCGGCGAAATACTGGGCCTTGGAGATGCTGGAGAAAGGATTTGAAACCCCCGGAGTCATCCAGTTGGCTGGAGAAGACCTGGATATGGATCCCCTTGCCTATTCCGCGCTTCTCGGCACCATTTTCCGGGAACTGGGCTTCGAAGTCCAGCCGGAAGTGGCCAATTGCGCTTATGCCGCAAGCATCGCCGAAGAAGTCCTTCAGGGACAAAGGACGGTGCGGGAAGGTTTCGGAGTCCTGAATGCCGCCGCGATCAGCTCGGGCTACGACATAGTATTCAACGACTTCTACTTCGCGAAGGATTATGTCGAAAATCTTGTTCCCTGGCCCGACGAAGAAGACCCCTGCAAGCCCGAGAGAATGGACGGATGGATGCGCCGGTATTTCGAAGCGTTCCTCGCCGCCAACCCGAAATACCGCTCAACCGCCACGGCCGCGCAGAACTAAATAACACGGCGAGACGATTGTCCTGCCGTATTTTTTTCTTATCTTTGAAGTATTGATTACATAGAAACTGATGAAAAAACTGCTTTTTCTGGCTTTCGCGCTGCTCTGCAGCCTCGGTCTGGCTTCCGCCCAGATCCACATCTCCTACCCTTCCGGCACTTCGACCGACACGATGTCCCAGGTGCATCCGGGTATGAAATACAAGGAATACAAACAGTTCTACAATCCCCGGTTCTATGTCCCCGAAGTGGGTGACGACAATCCGGCCTGGATCGGCGTCGCCTCCTTCTTCGTCCCGGGCCTGGGCCAGGCGATTACCGGCCATTGGGGACGGGCGGCCGCCTTCTTCGGTGGCGAGGTCGCGATCTCCATGCTGATCCTGAGCCAGTGCTACCAGGAGGTCAGTTATACAAAAGGCACGGTCACCTATGGCATGACGAAGTATGCGATCCCGCTCATCATCGCCGACGCGGCACTCGTCATCTGGAACGTCGTCGACGCCGTCCGGGTCGCCAAGATCACGAATATGTATTACCAGGACCTCCGCCGGCAGCGGAACGGCCTGGCCCTGAACCTGGATCCGTACTTCACCCTCATGCCCGACAGCACGCCCGGCACGCTCCGGCCGACCGCCGGCCTGTCCCTGCGGCTCAGTTTCTAAGCCCATCCACCGTCAGCCTGACGGATTGAAATATCCACGACGCAGCGAATCCCGCCGCGTCGTTTTTTTATTTCGGATTTCCGTTGCAGAAACGGTCTCCCAGCCGCATTCGTCAAAGAATTTGCATCTCAGCAATCAACATATTATATTTATTGTCAAATAATTAGATAATAACACTAAAAAATTCACCATTCACGAGGCAAATTATCAATTGTTTTCGTTTCCCATATTTGACCTGCCAGACTATTTCACAAACCTGTCTGAGAACAACGCCGTCAAATAAACGCGGCAGGTCTTGAGTCGATAGCGGACCGTGGGTGGCGATAAGGATATGTTTTCTCCGGAAAATGTATATCTTTGCGTAGAATTTACGCGCATGTACACTTATCAATACCCCCACCCCGCTGTCACGACGGACTGCGTCATTTTCGGATACGATGTCCGGGAAGGACTGTCGGTCCTGCTGGTCCAGCGCGGCATCGACCCGTACAAGGGCCGCTGGGCTTTCCCCGGCGGCTTCCTGCAGATGGACGAGGACGCCGACACCGGCGCCCGGCGCGAGCTGAAGGAGGAAACGGGCTTCGAGGCGGCCTCCATCACCCAGTTCGGCACCTTCACCGCCGTGGACCGCGACCCGCGCGAGCGCGTCATCACGATCGCGTATATGGCGCTGGTGCGCAAAGGGAATGTACAGGGCGGCGACGATGCCGCCGACGCGCGCTGGTTCCCGGTCTCGGCCGTTCCGCCGCTGGCGTTCGACCACGACCGCATCCTGCGCATCGCGCTCGACCGCCTCAAGGAGCAGATCCATTTCCGCCCCGTGGGCTTCGAACTCCTGCCGGAGGTCTTCACGCTCCCGCAGCTGCAGGCCCTCTACGAGGCCATCCTCGGCGTGCGCTTCGACCGCCGCAACTTCGCCTCCAAGATGCTCAAGCTGGGCATCCTGACCCCGACGGGCGACCGTCCGGCCGACGCGGCGCGCCGCATCCCGCAGGAATATCGATTCAATCCGCAGAAATATGAGGCGCTGAAGCAGAGCGGCTTCCGCCTCGAGTTCTAATACCGGAAATTCTCCAGGAAACGGGCCAGGTTCATAAATCCTTCGAACCAGTGCCCGACCACCACGATGGCGCACTTGACCACGAGATAGACCAGGATCAGGTTCTCGGGGTCGTTCAGTTTCATCAGCGTCTGCTCCCGGCTCATCTGCCGGAAGAAGTTCTTGCGCGTGGGCGTCCGCGCGAAGCAGCTCAGCAGGATCACGCCCCAGCCCAGCGCCAGCAGCCCGGCGCAGATGAACAGGTCGATCCGGTCGGTGATGAACGCGGCACAGAGGAGCAGGCCGACAAGCAGCGCCGGCAGCAGGAACGCGCAGCGCCGGCGGCGCAGCATCCGCAGCACATAATAGATCGACAGCAGCAGGGTGGTCTCCCCCACGAACCCGATCAGGCCGCCGATGACCTCGCTGGTCTGCAGCGTCTTGGACCAGAGGAACAGATAGGTCAGCAGGGCGTAGATGCCCGTCAGCACCACAAGGGCGGCATACAGCGTGAACGACGTGATGCGCGGGAGCTTGCCGAACTGGATGCCCGTGGTCGTGTCGAAGGCCGGGTACTTGACCTGCGTCACGATGCGCTCCAGGGCCGCTTCCCTCCCCAGCTCCATCCAATCCACATACTGCACGGAAGAAAGATAGAGGCTCACGGCATCGTCGTAAGCAGAATTGTCCAGGCGCACCGGGATGATGCGCTTGCCCAGCTGCGCGGCCGTGCTGATCTCCCGGAGCGTCCACTCGGAGGCGTTGGCCGCCTCGGTGGATAGGAACAGGAAGACGTCGCACTCCTTGATGTTGCGGGAGATGCGGGCGGCATACGTGTCGCCGCCGGCCAGCTGCTCGCGGTCGAGCCAGTAGCTGATCCCCTCCCGCCTGAACGCCGCCAGGATGCTGTCCACGCAGTTGCCGGGGACCGCACTGCCGTCCGCGGCAATGTAGTCCTTCTTGGCATAACTGATGAAAACCTGGGCCATACGTTCACAAAGATACGCAACTCCGTGGAAATCACTTCAGCGAAGCTGAAAAAATTTTATGTAATTTTTACGCAAAATATTTGGAAATCTCAAACTGCCCTCCTATCTTTGCGTAAAATTAACGCATACGATTATGAACTTCAAGACCTCCCTCCCCGTCAAGATCGCGTTCATCGCCCTCTTCACCCTCCTGCTCCTCATCCCCCTGGCCATGGTGAAGGAACAGATCCACGACCGCCAGTACGCCGCCGAAGGCAGCCAGCACGAAGTGGCCGAGAGCTGGGGCAACGCCCAGGTCCTCGCCGGCCCGGCCCTCGAGTTCACCTACGAAGTCCCCGTCGAAGAGAATGGCAAGATCATCTGGAACAGCATCACGCAAACGGTCTACCCCCACCGCCTGGACTACGACATCGACCTCACCACCCAGATCCTCCACCGCTCCATCTACGACATCCAGGTCTATGGTTCCGAGATCCTGGCCACGGGCGACTTCGTCCTTCCGGCCGCCCTCAGCCAGCAAACGCTGACCGGCCAGCAAGTCCGGATCAACCTCACCGACCTGCGCGGCATCGACGGCGCCGTCGAGTTCCGGCTCGGCGACCAGCAGGTCGGAATGCGCTCGCTCAGCGAGCCCATCACCCTGGACGCCGACCTGATGGACGGCAAGACGGCCCTCCCCTTCCAGCTCCGCCTCCACGTCCGCGGCTCCGCCTCGATGATGGTCCGTCCCTACGGCGAGACCACCGAAGTCCGGATGCATTCCAACTGCCCCGACCCTTCTTTCTGCGGCGACTTCCTCCCCGCGGAGCGGGAGATCACGGAAGACGGCTTCACGGCCCGCTGGGTCGTCTCGGAGATCAACCGCGGCCGGCCTGACGCCACCGCTTTCGGCGTCAACCTCCTCCCGGGCGTGACGCAGTACCAGAAGACGATGCGCTCCGCCAAATACGGCATCATCATCATCCTGCTGGTCTTCGTCGCCGGCCTCGCGGTCGAGTTGGTGAGCAAGAAACGGATCAGCGCGCTCCAGTACCTGATCATCGGCCTGTCGCTGATCCTCTTCTACTCGCTGGTACTGGCCTTCTCGGAATTCATGAGCTTCGGCCTGGCCTACTTTCTCGCAGCCCTGATGACCGTCACGGCCCTGTTCGGCTACTTTCGCGGCATCCTGCGCGACCGCGTCGCGTGGGTCCTGACGGGCTTCGTCGCGCTCGCCTACTCGCTCAGCTACTTACTGCTTCAAATGGAAAACTTCGCCTTCCTCGCAGGCACGCTCATCCTCTTCATCCTGCTCGTGGGCGTGATGTACCTCACCCGCAACCTGAACAAGGAGGGAGAAGCGTAAGCGGGGCTAAACGTCCTGGGACTTCGTCCGGGAGCCCTCTTTGTCGAAGCCGTAGCCATAGCCGTAACCGTAGCCATAGCCTGCGCCACAACCGGAGCCATACCCTACGCCATAGCCATAACGATATTTCCTGGCGTTGCGGTTGAAATCGTTGAGGACGATGCAGAGATTGCGGATCGGATTGACCTTGCTGCGCGCGGCGGCATCGATCTCCCGGAGGAGTTTCAGGGACGTATAGTCACAACGCACCACGAACAGGGTCGCGTCCACGCTCTTGTTGATGATGGACGAATCGGCCACCGGGAAATACGGGGTGCTGTCCAGGATGACATAATCATAGCGCCCACGCAGTTCAGCCAGCAGCGCCTCGTGCTTCCCCTGGGCCAGCAGCTCGTTCGGGTCCTGCGGGATCTGGCCGGCCGGGAGCAGGTCCAGGTGGTGGCTGACGCCGCTCGGGACGATGATTTCGTCCACCGACGTCTTCCGCCCGTACAGATAGCCGACGAGCGAACACTGGGGATCCGGCACCTCGAAATGGAAAATCTGCGGCAGGGCCGGCTTGCGCAGGTCCATCCCGACCAGGACGACCTTCTTGCCCACATAGGCCAGGGCCAGCGCAAGGTTGGCCGCCACGAAGGACTTGCCCTCGCCCAGCACGGACGACGTGACCTGGATGACGGACGCCCCTTCCAGCGACTGGACCGTGGTCCGGAGCATCCGGAACGACTCGCAGAGCGGATCGTGGCCGCCGCGCGGAATCAGCGAATAGCCCTTCGTCCCGCTGCTCGGCAGGACCGCCAGGACGGGCGCGTCCACGACGCCCTCCACGTCCGCCTTGGTCTCCACCTTACTCCGCGCGTAAGCGCGCGCACGCTCGATGCACGGGCAGATCGCGAAGCCGAGGAAAAGGGCGAGCAGGTAGGTCATCCGCTTGTTGGGCGAAACGGGCGCACTGGCGCCGAAGGCCGGCTCGATCACGCGGAAGGAATCCTCCTCGCCGTACATCGTGATCATATTCTCCTCCCGCTTCTGCTGCAGCAGCTGATATAGCGGTTCGATGACTTCCAGTTTGCGCGACAGCTGCTGGAGCTCCAGCTGCTGCTGCGGGATCGCGGCGATCTGGCTCCGGTTGCGGTTGAGCACCTTCTCCAGTTCCTGCTCGCGCAGGGAATAGACCCGCACGAGATTCGCCAGCGACAGCTCGATGTTCTTGCGGCTGACTTCCAGTTCCGTATTCACCGAGAGGACCTTGGGGTTGTTCTCGGAAGAGTTCGCCACCATCCGGTTGCGGTCCACGATCTTGTCGTTGTAGTCCTTGATCGCCTCGACCAGGGTGCTGCCCGTGATGCCGAGGTTGGAAGGCACCGCCCGGTAGAGGCCCTGGGGCGTCTCGTCCATATAGGCGGTGATCATATTCAGGATCTGCAGCTGGAGCCGCACGTCCGTCAGCTGATCCCGGTAGGACATATCGCTGACGATCGTCAGGTCGGTCTGCGAATCGCTGTTGACCAGCGCGCGGGCGGACTGGTAGTCCTTGTAGCCGGACTCGGCGTCGCGCAGCTGGTCGGAGATCTCCCGGAGCCGCCCGTCGATGAAGTCGATGACATTCAAGGTATTCTGTTCCTTATACTTGCGCGTATCCATATTGGACACGTTCACCAGCGTATTGAGGACGTCGGCCGCACGGGTCGGCGAAGAATCGGTGAAGGAGGCGATGACCACGTCCGTGCGGTTGGACTTGCTGCCCTGGACCGTTACGGTCAGGCGCTCCACGAGGCTCCGCGCCG
Source organism: Bacteroidales bacterium (assembly GCA_017548445.1). The sequence continues at coordinate 10,588 of JAFYZZ010000017.1, forward strand.
TCGCGTACGGGGTGCGCCAGCTGGCGACATAACGGCTGCCCGCCACCATCTCGCGCGGCAGGTCCAGCGCCAGCACCAGCTTGGAACCGTCCAGCCGGATCGTGTCGCCATAGGCGAACTGCGTCTTCTCCAGCTTGCGCTTCTCGCCGTCCACCAGGAACTCGTCCAGCTGGAAGGCGCCGTCGGAAACGTGCTTGAATCCCAGGGTAAGCGAAGAAGGCAGCAGGGCCTCCGGGTAATCCGGATCCGGGACATAGCACAGCCGGAACGGGTTGTTGCCGTAGAATTCCGTCTTCTTGCAGGCGAACAGCTTCCGCATCAGCGCGGACTTTCCCTTGCCGACCGGCACCTTGTACTGGTAGTACCGGGTATTCAGGTTCAGCTGCTCCACCACCTGCCGCATCAGCGACGGACTGCGGAGGATGAACACTTCGTTGTCCATCCGCTTGTTGCCCGAGGCGTCCGCGACGCCGGGCAGCGCCAGTTCCGCGTTGATGCTGTTCTCGTTGCCGTTCAGTTTCATCCAGGTCGTGCGCTCATAGACCGGGGTCTTGAAGCGCAGGTAGCAGAAAGCCACGACCAGCGCGACCGCCACGGCCAGGACGATCCACACGCGCAGCCGCCAGAGATAATCCAGAAGCTCCCGGATGAGGACGCTGCCGTCCGTCACCTGCATCTGCCCGTTGGGCTTGCGATTGTCACATTCTCCCATGGCTTATCTGACTAGGCTGATGATGGCGATGATGGTCGAGATGGAAGACAGGACCGCCGTCCAGATGCCCGTCGCGTTGTTCTTGGTCATCAGGCGGGCCGAACTGGGCGAGACATACAGGATGTCGTTCTGTTGCAGATAGAAATACGGCGAGTCCAGCAGCGAACTCTCGCGCAGGTCGATGCGGTAGTGCTGCATCACGCCGTCCACCTCGCGCAGCAGCAGGACGCAGTCGCGGCGGGCGGCCACGGTCAGGTCGCCGGCCATGCCCAGCGCCTGCAGGACGTTGACGCGCTCGGTCTTGTAGGTATAGGTCCCCGGCGAATTGACCTCGCCCAGGACCGTGATCTTGTAGTTCTTGAAGTTGACGTAGATGATGGGGTTCTTCACGTCCTTGCCGATCTCCTCCGTCAGGTAGTCGATCAGCTCCAGACGCGTCATACCCTCCACGTGGATGCGGCCGAGGACGGGGAAGTTGATGTCTCCGTTGGTATCCACCAGGAAGGACATCATCGGGGTCTCCGGCTCGTTGTGGGTCGTGAAGCCCGAGGTAATGTCGGCCAGGGTCATGTTGTACGGGTCCGTCACCGTCTTGTCGGGGCCGCTGACGATGATCTTCAGCTCGTCATCCCGCTTGATGACCAGCTCGTAGTGTCTGGTCAGCTCCCCCAGCGTCGCTTCGTCGATATCCTGGAAATACAGGAGATCCCTGGAGGTCGCGCATCCCACCAGGATCAAGCTGCAGACGAACAGGACGATTCTACTAACAACCGGTTTCATCTTTTTACGCTTAGTGTTATCAAGATTTACAAAAATAGCCGAAACGGATGAAAGGGCTGTATCCGCTACGCACATATTTGTACTCACGAAGCATAAAAAATTGCTGAAAGAGAATGATTTCCAACGTTTTTTTAATTATATTCGTGAACTGGAACCTGCCTATGAAACGTATATCCGTTTGCATCATTTTTGCCATTCTGTTTTTTTCCGCCTGCCGGGAGAAGCAAACAGAACAAGCTGACTATCTGCAACTTACATCTAATTTAAGTGTCGAAAGGACCGACCCGGACAATGTCCGGGCCGTGATTGATGTTTTAAAGTCGGAAGAGGCGCTGGCCGGCGCTTTGGACATCCTGGAGCGAGAAGTCAGCAGCGAAAGCAACCGCCCGATACTCAAGGCTTTGCTTCTGCACACGCTGTCGCAGTGCCAGGCGATGCTCGACCACCCCGACAGCATCCGGACCGAGCAGGAAAGCCTGGCCATCCTCTATGAAATCGCCCAGAAGGAAGAAGGGATGCGCACGAAGCAGGCCCAGGTCGCGATCCTCCGCAACGTGACGTTCAGCCTGATCCTGCTGTTGCTGGTCGTGGCCGTCGCGCTGCAGGTGGTGCTGATCTCGAAGAAGCAGCTGAGCGAGAAGAACCAGGCCCTCTACGAGACCGTCCAGCAGCTGACGGCCCGGGAAGAAGCGGCGATCGCGATCCTGCAATACGAGCCGGAAGAGGAACTTTCCCCCCGGCAGAAGCTTTTCAAACACATCTGCGCCCTGATGCAGGAAGAGCGCCCCTATACCAACAGCCAGCTCAAGCGAGAAGACCTCGCCCGGATGCTCGCCACCAACTACAACAACGTGGCGGACGCCATCCGCGAATGTTCCAATGGACAGACCCTGGGCGAATTCCTGGACGGTTTCCGCCTCAAGCACGCCGCGCGCCTGCTGGCCCGCCCGGACGAGCCGATCGGCCTGATCTCCGAGATGAGCGGCTTCCAGAGCCGCGGCCATTTCAACGCCCTCTTCCGCGAGAAATACAAGATGACGCCCAGCGAATACCGCAAAGTCATCCAGGAGGCGGGATCCGTTTGATTTTATCGTTTTTATCCCTACCTTTGCAGCCACAATAATCATCTCTTCAGGGCAGGGTGCAATTCCCTACTGGCGGTAAAGTCCGCGACTCCCCGACAGGGGACTGAATCGGTGCAACTCCGATACCAACGGTAAAGTCCGGATGGAAGACGGGATAGATATGGAAAAATTTGTCACCAACTGGTCGGACACCGACCGGCAATACATGCAGGAGGCGATCGCCCTTGCAGAGCGCGGGCGCGGCTTCACGGCGCCGAATCCGATGGTAGGCTGCGTCATCGTCAAGGACGGCCGGACCATCGCGCGCGGATATCATCACAAATACGGAGACTTGCACGCCGAGCGGGACGCGCTCGCTGCCTGCACGGAAGATCCCGCAGGCGCGACGATGTACGTCACGCTGGAGCCCTGCTGCCACCACGGCAAGCAGCCGCCCTGCACGGAGGCCATCCTCGCCGCCGGCATCGCGCGCGTCGTCGTGGGCGCGACCGAT
>JAFYZZ010000018.1 GCA_017548445.1 Bacteroidales bacterium
CCGTCAGGCCGGAGGCCGCGGCGGACAGAAACCGCAGAATCCTTCCGAGTAGATGCGCGGCCGGGGCTTTTGGCTTGCCGTTGCGGCACTCGTCTGCGCCTGTGCGCTGGCGGGCTGCCGCGAACCGGACGGGTATGAAACCTTTGTCCGGCGGGATGCCGCCCGGAACGGCGTCTATGTGTTTTCCCTGCCGCTCGCGGACACCACGGCGGCTTATGATTTCTGGTTTTACAGCCGGACCCGCAGGCATATGGTGGAGAACCTGCAGCTGAACGTGCAGTGGCTGGCGCCTTCCGGCGACGGCTTTTCCGAGACGGTATATATGCGCAGCGTGCAGCGGCGCGGTTCGAAGGAACTCTACCGCAGCAAGATGGTGCCCGCGCAGGCGGGCGACTGGCAACTGAGCGTGCGGCCCGTGGGCGCGGAGGATGAACTGCTGGGCTGGGGTGTCGTTTACAAGAAGCACGATGGGACACGATAAACTGCGGAAATTCGCGGAGAACGAGACCTTCTCCTGTCTCCTGCAGCCCTCGGCGCAGGAGCTCCTCGCCGACGGCTACTTCCACTTGCGCGACCATCCTGTCAAAGGGCACTGGAACACTTTCTTTTCCGACCGCGTGGCAGGTTCGGCAGTCCCCCCGGAAAACACTGCCACCCTCGGCACGTTAAGAGGGGGGACCGCAAGCGAAGCGCAGCGGTGGGGTCCGAAGGACGTTTTCAGGGGGGAGCTGCCGAACTGCACGCAGGAAAAGGGTTTGGTTCTGGAACTGGGTTGCGGCAAGGGAGAATATACGATAGCGCTGGCGGAGCGGGATCCGGAGCGGAATTATGTGGGCGTGGACATCAAGGGCGCGCGGCTGTGGAAGGGGGCGAAATATGCCACCGAACATCAGCTGCCTAACGTGGCGTTCCTGCGGACGCGCGTCGAATTCATCACCGCCTTCTTCGCCCCCGGCGAAGTCTCCGAAGTCTGGCTGACCTTCTCCGACCCCCAGTACCGCAGCGAAAACTCCCGCCTCTGCTCGCCGCTCTTCCTGGAGCGCTACCGCAGCTTCCTGAAGCCCGGCGGCATCGTCCACCTCAAGACCGACTCCCGCTTCCTGCACGAATACGCCCTCGCCGTCTGCCGCGTCAACGGTTTGAAGATTCTTTCCGAGACAACGGATCTTTATGGTGAGCTGCCGGACGGCTTGCAACCTGTGGTGCGGGAGGTGCAGACGTTCTATGAGCAGCTGTTCCTGGAGCAGGGGTACCCGATCACGTACCTGTCGTTCGTCATCGACCACAACGGGCCGTACGTGAGCCCCCGCGACCCCGAAGACTTTGACACCAAGGCCTGGCGCGCCGCCGAAGGCCCGCGGCTCCTTTTCGGCCACGACTCCGCCGAAACCCGCCGCCAGAAACTCCATTCCGCCGAAGAAACCTGAATTTCGCGACTACTGTGGGTAAAATCCCCCACAGTAGTGCACTTTTGCGGAATTCTTCTATCTTTGCAGAGTTACACACCGTTTTTATCCTTTATGTTACGCAAAATCCGCATTGCCCTGGCAGCGTTGTTCCTCATTGGGATCACGCTGCTGTTCGTGGGCATCGGCCACGGCTGGTGGGGATGGATGGCCAAACTCCAGTTCCTGCCCTCGGCCCTGGCCCTCAATCTCGCCGTCGTCGTCGGTGTCCTGCTGCTCACCTTTGTGTTCGGGCGCATCTACTGCTCGGTCATCTGCCCGATGGGCGTCTTCCAGGACGTGGTCCTGTGGCTCCGCCGCACCGGCGGCAAGTGCCTGCAGAATGCCCAGACGCGCCGTCTGAAGAGACTGAAAGAGAGCGGCTCCACCGAAAAGCCGAAAGTGAAACAGTACCTCAAGCGCTTCTCCTATGTGAAGGAGCACAAGTGGGTGCGTTACGGAGTGTTGGCCCTCTCTATCGTGTCCATCGTGCTGAGCGGCCAGATGCTCATCGCCCTCATCGCCCCGTACAGCGCCTACGGACGCATCGTCCGGAGCATCGTCGGCCTGGCCAATGGCTCGATTGCGCTGCCGCTGCTGATCACCGGCCTTGTCACTCTTGTGATTATCTTCTGCTGCGCCTGGCTCTGGGGACGCGAATACTGCAACACCATCTGCCCGGTGGGAACGACGCTCAGCCTGGTGAGCCGCTTCTCCCTGTTCCGCCACACCATCGACACCTCCCATTGCATCAACTGCGGGCGCTGCGGCAAGGCCTGCAAGGCCTCCTGCATCGACACCAAGAACCACCGGATCGACTACAGCCGCTGCGTGGACTGCTTCGACTGCATCGACAACTGCACGGAAGGCGCGATCAAGTACCGCTTCGTGGGGTTCGGCGGGAAGAAGGAGGTTCCGGGTCTAGCCCGGAATGAGGAGAAGGAGGGGGCTGATACGGGCAGGAGGGCTTTCCTCGCCACCACAGCGTTGGTCGGCACGGCCCTCGCCGCGAAGGCCCAGCACAACCAGGGCGGCCTCGCCGAGGTGCTGCCCAAGGAGAATCCCCAGCGCGGGACGCGGCTCGTTCCGCCCGGCGCCGGCAGCGTGAAGTCCTTCTACGATCACTGTACCGCCTGCCAGCTGTGCGTGAGCGCCTGCCCCAACGGGGTGCTGCGTCCCTCTACGGATTTCGAACACTTCCTCCAGCCCGAAATGGGCTATGAGAACGGCTACTGCCGTCCGGAATGCCACGCCTGCAGCGACGTGTGCCCGGCAGGCGCCATCCGGCCGCTGAAACCGGGGCAGAAGCAGACCATCCAGATCGGCCTCGCCCACGTCAACCTCGAACTGTGCTTCGCGGCGCAGGGCAAGGAGACTTGCGGAAACTGCGCCTACCACTGCCCGTCCGGCGCCATCCGGATGGTGCAGACGGAAGGCTGCGAGTTCCCGGTCCCGACCGTCGCCGAGTCGCAGTGCATCGGCTGCGGAGCCTGCGAAAACCTGTGCCCGTCCCGCCCGGTCAGCGCCATTACCGTACGCGGGAATTCCGTTCACCACACAAACGCATAGCCCTATGGACAGAAGAGAATTCATCAAATCCGCAGGCCTGGGCGCCGCCGCGATCGGCGTGGCCGCCTGCGCCCCCGGTGCCGTCAAGCAGAAGGGCTCCGGCGGAAACAAGGACCTCCACGGCGAGATGCTCCACAATTATCCGGGCATCGGCACCTTGGGCTACGGCTGTATGCGCTGGCCGATGGTGAAAGGCGAGGACGGCCGGAACCGCATCGACCAGGAAGAGGTCAACCGGATGGTGGACTTCGCCCTGGAGCACGGCGTGAACTATTTCGACACCTCCCCGGTCTATCTGGGCGGCGACAGTGAGCGGGCCACGGCCGAGGCGCTCAACCGCCATCCGCGCGAGGACTGGCTGATTGCGACCAAACTTTCCATCTTTAACGCCACTCCGTTTGAGGATTGCGTGAAGATGTACCGCCGCTCCTTCGAGATATTCCAGACGGACCATATCGACTATTATCTGCTGCACGCCGTCAGCAGCCTGGAGGACTTCCAGGGCCGTTTCGAGAACTGCGGCATCGTGGACTTCCTCGTGAAAGAACGGGATGCGGGCCGCATCCGCCATTTCGGCTTCTCGTTCCACGGCCATCAGGAGGGCTTCGACGCGATGATGGCCCTGCACGAGAAATACCACTGGGACTTCGTGCAGATCCAGATGAACTATATGGACTGGGAGCACCCCAGCGGCAACAACACCCGCGCGGACTACCTGTATGCGGAGCTGGACAAGTGCGAGATTCCCATCGTGATTATGGAGCCGCTGCGCGGCGGCGCCCTGGCGGAGATTCCCTCGCAGCTGACCGACCGGCTCAAGGCCATCGAGCCCGAGCGCTCCATCGCCTCCTGGGCCTTCCGTTACGTGGGCAGCTTCCCGCGCGTGATGGTCGCCCTGAGCGGAATGACCTATATGGAACACCTGCAGGACAACCTGGAGACCTTCCTGGATTTCCGGCCGCTCGACGACGAAGGGAAGAAGATGCTGTGGAGCGTGGCCGACGAGATGGTGAACTATCCGCTGGTCCCTTGCACGGGCTGCCAGTACTGTATGCCGTGCCCTTACGGCATCAACATCCCGGGCATCTTCAAGTTCTACAACGACAACGTCACCGCCGGCACCTACGTGGTGAGCAAGGAGCAGAAGGATTACGCGAAAGCGCGCCGCAAGTACCTCCTGGCCTACGACGAGGCCATCCCGACGGTCCGCCAGGCCGACCACTGCATTGCCTGCGGCCGCTGCGCGAAACTCTGTCCGCAGAACATCCGCATCCCGCGCGAGCTGCGGAGGATTGACAAGTACATCGAGAGCGTAAAGCAGGAAACGCTTTAGACGGCTTTCCAGGTTTCGGGGTCGCGGAATCCTTTGAGGAATTCCGCGACTGCCATTTTCTTCTTGCCGGCAAGCTGGAGTTCGGTGAGCTCGAGGGCGCCGTCGCCGGTGGCGATGGCGAGGAAGGTCTTTCCGTCGGAAAGGACCGTGCCCGGCGCGGCGTGCAGGTCCGGGCGTTTCTCGGTGCGGAAGACCTTGAGCTGGGTCGTGCCGTCTCCCTGGGTAAGTTCCGTGAATGCAGTCGGGTAGGGCGAGAGGCCGCGGATGAGGTTGTAAACCTTGTCCGTGGGCTGGGTCCAGTCGATATGGCAGAGTTCGCGGGTGAGTTTCGGGGCGGGCCGCAGTTCCTCGGCGCCCTGGATGAAGGAGCGCTGCAGGCGCGTCTCCACGTTGCGCTGGATCAGGCCCTCGACCGTCTGCAGGACCAGTTCGGAGCCGATCTCCATCAGCTCGTCGTGCAGTTCACCGGCAGTCTCGTCGGGCCGGATGCGGCATTCCTGGCGGAGGATGATGCCGCCCGTGTCGATGTCCTTGTCAATCATAAAGGTCGTGACGCCCGACATCTTCTCGCCGTTGATGACGGCCCAGTTGATGGGGGCGGCGCCGCGGTACTGCGGAAGCAGGGCGGCGTGGAGGTTGAAGGTGCCCAGGCGGGGCATCTTCCATACCTCTTCCGGAAGCATCCGGAAGGCCACCACCACGAACAGGTCGGCCTTCCAGGCACGCAGCGCCTCGAGGAACTCCGGATCCTTGAGCTTGAGCGGCTGCAGGACGGGGATGCCGTGGGTGACGGCATACTGTTTCACGGCGCTCTCGTTCATCTTCAGGCCGCGCCCGCTGGGCTTGTCGGCCACGGTGACCACGCCCACGACCTTGTAACCGGCCCTGACGAGGGTGTCCAGGGGCTTCACGGCGAATTCCGGCGTGCCCATATAGACGATGCGCGTGGGGCGGAAGAGGCGGACGACCTTGCTCCAGGCCCTGCGCCACCAGATTTTCAGCTGGTCCATATTGAAGAGTTCGGCGTCGCGGAGCGCCTTCCAGGTGAGGAATCCTCCGATGGGCGCGATGACGGCGGCCGATATGAACACGCCCACGGGGGTGTCCACCGCGCCGTCGCGGGCCAGCTTGCTGCCGGAGATGTTCACGACGTAGTAGATGACGAAGAACAGCACCGAGATGATGATGCCCACGCCCAGCCCGCCGCGCTTGCTCTTTACGAGCGACCCCATCGGGGCGCCGATGAAGAAGAGCAGGAAGCAGGCGAGCCCCTGCGCGAATTTCTCCAGGAAGCACAGGTCCGCCTGACGAAGGCTGTAGGACTGCTCATAGGATTCGAAACGGACGTTGCCTACCTCGCCGGCGAGCCGCAGGGCGTTGTCCGCGGCCATCGCGTAGGCGGACACTTCGGTCTGTTCCGTATCCCACTGCAGGTAGTCCGGATGAGTGAAGGCCTGCCGCTCCTGTTTCCGGTAGGCCGTGTCCAGCTGCTTGCCCTGCTGGAAGGCGGAGGAGTGACGCATCCGGTTGTAATACATCGTGTGCATCGAGTCCAGGCTGTGCCGCAGCGAATCGCTGAGGTGCCGCAGTTCGCCCATCTGCTTGGTCTTGATCACGTCGTCGAAACGGGCGGAGTCGGACTTTTCGAAATTGTAGTTCTTCAGCGGGATGAGCAGTTCCTGCCGCGAGAAGTTGATGCGCTGCAGGACCAGGCTCGTGTCGTTGTAGCGCAGGTTGTTGTCCTCGCGGAACGTGGAACCGTCGAACATCGAGAAGGTAAGATAGTCCTTGGCCTTGGTCATCTTGATCAGGGCCGAGTCGGCCAGCGTGACGGAGATGTTGCCCTTGTGCGCGGTGTGGTCGTAGACCTGCACGTCGTAGAGCATCTTGGTGGCCTTGTTCTGGCCGCCCACGCGGAGGATGTAGCCGTCGATGCCGTCGTAAAAGGTTCCCGGTGGTATCTTGATCTCGTTCTTGGTCTTCGTGATGTCGTCGCGCAGGGTGTAGATCTGGTTGAAGGCGTAGGGGACCAGGCGGGAGCAGACGAAGAAGGTGCCGACGGCGATCAGGGCCGAAGCCGCGGCCAGCGGGGTGATGATGCGTCCGAACGAGATGCCGGAGGCCTTCATCGCCATCAGCTCGCCGTTTTCCGACATCTGCCCGATCACCATCGTGGAGGCGATGAGCGTCGCGAGCGGCAGGGCAAGAGGCAGGGCGAGGCTGCATACGCCCCAGAACAGGAATTCCAGGATGGTGCGCAGGCCCAGGCCCTTGCCCACGAGCTCGTCGATGTACAGCCAGAGCGTCTGCATCATCAGGATGAAGACCACCACGAGGAGGATCGCGGTGAACGGGCCGATGAACGCCTTGAGCGTGAATCTGTCGAGTTTCTTCATCCCGGAGACGTGTGTTGTTTAGCTGCGCGTGGCGGCGGCGACGAGGGCGTCGAGGGCCTCCTTAAGTCCGTCGGGGTTCTTGCCGCCCGCGGTGGCGAGGCCGGGCTGGCCGCCGCCGCCCGGTCTTCGTTCTTGTAGACCATCTGGTCGAGCCGCTTGGAAAGCTGGTTGATGGAGGCCATGGCCTCGGTGAG
>JAFYZZ010000019.1 GCA_017548445.1 Bacteroidales bacterium
AGGCCGGTCAGGACCTTGCGGTTGTTGATCTTGACGAGCACGCGCACGCCCAGCTTCTCGAAGACGCGGTCCACGATCTGGACCAGCTCCAGCTCGCAGAGCTGGCTGCGGGAGCCGATGGCGTCCACGTCGCACTGGTAGAATTCGCGGTAGCGGCCTTTCTGCGGGCGGTCCGCCCGCCAGACCGGCTGGATCTGGAAGCGCTTGAACGGGAAGGAGAGTTCGTTCTGGTGCTGCACCACGAAGCGGGCGAAAGGCACCGTGAGGTCGTAGCGGAGGCCCTTCTCGCACACCTGCGGGGTCAGCGGCTTCGACATGTCCACGTCGGCGAAAGCGTCGCCGGAATTGAGGATCCGGTAGAGCAGCTTGTCACCCTCTTCGCCATACTTGCCGAGCAGCGTGGAGAGGTTCTCCATCGCCGGCGTCTCGATCTGGGAATAGCCGTAAGTACGGAACACGGAACGGATCGTGTCGAAGATATAATTGCGTCGGGCCGACTCCTGCGGGCCGAAATCGCGGGTCCCCTTGGGTATGGAAGGTTTCTGTGCCATCGCTGTTTGAATTATTCTGCAAATTTACCTACTTTTGTTAAAATATCCTTGAAGTCATTATGAAAGATTTTATCAAAATGGTCCTGGCAGTGATCTGCGGCGTTTTCATCGCCAGCGTCATCTGCCTCTTCCTTTTCTTCGGTTTCCTCGGATCCCTCGCGGCCACTGACAAGCCTATGATTCCCAAGTCCGGCGTGCTCAAGGTCGACCTCCGCAGTTTCGCCATCGGCGAACAGACCAAGGATGCCTCTCCGCTCGAGAACATGGATCCGGTGTCCCTGTTGACGGGCGGCACCGCTTCCGGCCGCACCCTCGGCATCTGGGATGCCGTGCAGGCCATCAACGCCGCCGCCGAGGACCCCGCCGTCAAGTATATCTATCTCCTCCCCTGCGGCAACCGGTCCGACGTGAGCGCGCTCGAAGAGCTCCGCGCCGCGCTCGAGAATTTCCGCACCAACAGCGGCAAACCGATCGTCTCCTACCTGGAGAGCTTCACCACCCAGGAATACTATATCGCTTCCGTGGCCGACAAGATCTACCTGTCCTCCAGCGTCGGCATCGACACCCAGCTCAACGGCATCGGCACGCAGATGCTCTTCTTCGGCGACCTGCTGAAGCAGTTCGGCATCAACGTGCAGCTGATCCGCCACGGCAAGTACAAGTCCGCCGGCGAGAGGTACACGCGCGGCAACTCCAGCCCGGAGAACCGCGAGCAGTACCAGCGTCTGGTCGACTCGATCTGGGAGACCCTGGGCGACAAGATCGCCGAGGCCCGCGGCCTCACCCGCGACCAGCTGGACGACCTCATCGAGGGGCTCAAGCTCCGCGAGCCGGAGGACTGCCTGGAGTACGGCCTCGTGGACGAACTCGTCGATCCCGCCACGCTCGAGGACAAGCTGACCGCCGTGGCCGTCGCCGACAAATACAAGGACATCAAATGGATCTCCCTCTCCGACTATGCGGCCGCCAAGCGGCCGGGTCCGAGCAAGATCCGCCAGAAGATCGCCGTCATCTATGCCGACGGCGAGATCATCGACGGCTCCGCCAAGGCCAACATCGCCGGAGACCGCTTCTCCACGCTGATCGACAAGGTGCGCGCCGATTCCACGGTCAAGGCCGTGGTGCTCCGCGTCAACTCCCCCGGCGGCAGCGTGGTCGCCTCCGAAAAGATCAAGCGCGCGCTCGACCGCCTGCAGGAGGACAAGCCGCTCGTCGCCTCCTACGGCTCCGCGGCCGCTTCCGGCGGCTACTGGATCACCAACCACTGCGACAAGATCTTCTCCGACGCCACCACCCTCACGGGCTCCATCGGCGTGTTCGGTATGGTGCCTGACGTCTCCAAGGCCGCCAAGGACTTCGCCCACATCGGCATTGAGACCATCACTTCGCACAAACACGGCGATATGTACACGATGACGCGCCCGCTCGACACCGCCGAATACGGCTATATGCTCGCCGGCATCGAGTCCGTCTATGACCGCTTCACCACCATCGTGTCCGAAGGCCGCGGTATCCCCAAGGAGACCGTCGATGCCATCGGCCAGGGTCGCGTGTGGACCGGCGCCGACGGCATCAAGATCAACCTGGTCGATGAGATCGGAACCTTGGAGGACGCCGTCCGCTACGCAGCCGTCGCCGCCGGCGACGGGGACCTCGAGAGCTGGAACATCAAGGCCTACCCCACTCCGCCGAGCCAGATGGAGCAGTATATGTCGCTGCTGGGCGGCAAGGACGACGAAGAAAGCGTCCTGGTCTCCACCTTCAGCAAGCTCACCTCGCCGAAGACGTACGCCCGGATGGACAACGACATCCGCATCCGCTAAACCGGAAGGAAAATTCGCGAATTTTTAAAAAAATTTGGAATCTCAAAAAAATTGCCTACCTTTGCAGTCCCAAACATCGCGGGGTAGAGCAGTTGGTAGCTCGTCGGGCTCATAACCCGGAGGCCGGAGGTTCGAGTCCTTCCCCCGCTACTAAACAGAAAGCCAGTCGAATTCGACTGGCTTTCTTGTTTCTCCGCGGGGGAAGGGCTCCGGGCCTCGGAGTCTCTTTGCCCAACGGCAGCAATCCGCGAACGGTTCCGGCATCCGCAGTGCGCCTAGCGGTCCAGAATATTGCAGAGTAGGCGCAAAATAGGCCGTTTTTGCTCCTACCGGTCCAGCGTTTGGACCACCAGGCGCACTCCATCCCCTTCCGGCGGTGTGCGATTTGGGCATCTCCCGACATATTATTACCTTTAATGGACAAATCGACAAAGCTATGGAAATTGCATTCGGTCCTTTGAAGCGGGAGGAGATCCGTCAGGCGGCAGAGCTCGCGACCCGCGCGTTCGATGATTACGAGTATTTCACGAACTGGTTCCCGGAGAAAGAAGAAAGGAACCGGGTGCAGCTGTCCATCATCACGCACGAATACAGGACCACGTTCAACCGGGTGCACCAGCTGGCCGCCAGGATGGACGGAAAGATCGTCGCCACGGCCCAGCTCAACTCCCCGGATTTCAAGAAACCGTCCGACCTGTCCTACATCCTGCACGGATGGATGCGCGTGTACAAGGCGGGAGACCGCAAACGCATCGACGACTGGCTGGCAATGGACGCCGCGGCCGGAAAGCCCTGCCACGAGTATCAGAAGACCGGTCCGGGCATCTGGTATGCGAGTTCCCTGACCGTGGACCCCAGCGTGCAGGGCATCGGCCTGGGGACCCGGTTCATGGAGTACTGGGCAGACTATGTCCGCGAACGCGGAGGAAAGGAAATTGTGTTCTTCACCAATTCCCGGAAAAATCTGGATTTCTACCTCAAACGCGGCTACGAAGTGTTCGACGAGCGCGAGATTGAGTACGACGGCCACAGGATGGGCAGCTGGAGCCTGAAGAAAACGCTATAAAACGATAACCATGAAGAAACTCGTATTGATTATTACCACTTTGTTGCTTTGTTTGGATCTTCCCGCCCAGATAACCTTCAGCGGGCGTGTGCAGCACGATGACGAAGACCCGTTTGTTGTATGCCTGGTCCGTGCAACTCCCTCCTGGGTTTCGGTCGACATCAGCACCGCTTTTACGGACTCGTTAGGGTACTACAAATTGCAGATTCCGAATACGAACGTGCCTATTACACTTCATTTTGAGGAGCTTTTATACTTCTCCCGGGACACCACGTTCACTGTCACGCCCAAAACCCAATACACGGTTGACATGACCCTGGAGGCTGCCCCGACGAAGAGTATGGCCGAATTGAGTTCCCTCCCTGCCACCTGCATCAAATGCGGCTCGGACCAGATTGTGCCGGTCATTTATGGCCAGCCAAGCGAGAGAGGCTGGGAACTGATAAAGAATAAGAAACTCCTATGGGGTGTCGGTCTGGGAGGCGCCAACTATGGCTGTGTCTCCTGCGGACAATTATATGTCATCAGCCAATGAAACGTTTCATCCCCATTGATATCGTCGACGTCCTGGTGGAGAAGCCCTACCTGCTCGTCGATGTGCTGCCGAAGCAGGTGCCTGCCGATTCTCCGGGCCGGTATTTCACAGTCGCCAAGTATTTCAGCGCCACGATGGACACGCTCTGTCCGAAGTTCGCCGAGTTGCTGATCCGGCTGAACTGCTACGAGGAACTGCTTTTCATCCTGGTCCGCTCCGCCTGCGTCTGATAAATCTAGGCATTTCGACGGGAAATACCTATCTTTATACCGCTAAACCCTCAACTGGAACGGTATGGGCATCGGGATCAGAGAATGGAGAATCGAAGACAAGGCCGCGCTTGCGCAGGGCCTGAATAACCGGAACGTCCTGGACAACCTCCGGGACGGGATCCCCTATCCCTACACGGAGCAGGACGCCGAAGACTTCATCCGGGCCATGCTGTCCGCCGACAAGGATTCGATGTTCGCCTTCGCCATCACCCTGGACGGTGAGGCCATCGGAAGCATCAGCGTGTCGCGCTGCGGAAACATCCACTACAGGACCGCCGAACTGGGCTATTACATCGGCGAGCCGTACTGGGGCCGCGGCTACACGACGGAAGCCGTCAAGCTGGTGTGCGACTATGTGTTCGGGCATTCGGACATCCTCCGCATCTTTGCGGAACCGTTCTCCTTCAACGTCGCCTCCTGCCGCGTGCTGGAGAAAGCCGGATTCACCTGCGAGGGCACGCTCAGGAGCAACGCCTTCAAGAACGGGCGGTCCGAAGATATGAAGATGTATGCCTTGTTGAAAGATTAAACCTCTTGCCGCTATGAAATCTTCCCGTCCCCATGGCATCAAGCATGGGAAATTCCTGATCCTTTTTTTCTGCATCTGTCTGGCCGCAGTCTGGGTCGCGTGGTCCGTGATCAGCTCCCGGTATGTCGGCGCCGATCATTTCGGCAAGCAGCATCCGATCCCGGAAGGACTCGAATATCAGCTCCCCCTGAATTCTTCTTTCGAGCAGGAGCCGGTCGACAGCCTGGACGACAGGACCTATCTGCAGCTCTGGAATGGCTACCAGGGGGGTCTCTACGAATATGACTTCTACTATCCTTACCTGCCCGCCGGCGACATCTTTCTCCGTTGCTATGAGGTGACGAAGGAGATCCCTCTCTCGGAAGACCGCCTGTCGGAGGCGAGCAAGGTCTCCGTCGATTCGACCTCTTTCTTTACGCAACTGGTCGACAAGCAGGAGTTCACCATCTATGAAGGTGAATGGGGAGATTACTATGCCGCGCGGATAGAAGTCTGGTTCCGGAATGCCGGGACCGGGGAAGAGCGGAAACTGCTGGAGAAAGTTTACCGCGTGGAAGGCTGGATGAGATAGCATATACCCCAAATGGAAGACTATATCATCAGAGAAATCGACCGCATCGGTGAAATGCTGGTACAGATTGCGCGCAGGCTGGGATTGCTGGATGGCGACTCCCCCGGGTATTCCCTGCCCGACATCCAGGACGAATTCAGCGAAGCCGGCTGCCCGATCGACCTCGACGAACTCCTGCGGCAGGACAATCCCGTCCTGTATCTGGTAGCAAAGAAGAATATCTCCGACCAGGGTCTGGAGACCTTGATCGAAATCATCTTCCATACGGACCTGGAGGAAGACCGCAAAGAAGCTTTGCTGAAAGACGCCCTCGCCTATCTGGACGGGAAAGGTTCTTTCTCCTTCAAGCTCCACTCCTTGTGTAGCGACTGAGATCCAGGCACACGCCCCTCCCGGCATAGCCCAGCGGCACGGCCCAAAGGGCCGGGGCGCGGCGCAAAGTGGAGATTCTCAAGAAAATGCAAAATTTTTTCAAAAAA
>JAFYZZ010000020.1 GCA_017548445.1 Bacteroidales bacterium
CCCGCCCTTCCGTTCGCCCTGGGCATGTTCATCCCCATCGACCTGAACCTCCCGCTGCTGGTGGGCGGCGCCATCTCCTGGTACGTGAGCACGCGCTCCAAGGACGCTGCGGTCAACACGGCCCGTCAGGAGAAGGGCACGCTCATCGCCTCCGGCTTCATCGCCGGCGGCGCCCTCATGGGCGTAGTGAGCGCCATCCTCCGCTTCGCGAACGTCGATCTCTTCCTCACCAACTGGAACGCCCAGTACGGCGAAGCGATTGCGATCATCCCGTTCGTCGCGTTGATTGCTTATATGGTTTACGCTTCCATGAAAGTTAAAAAGTAAATAATAGGTAGAGGGTATTTCTTTTCAAACCGTCGCTACGCGACCCCTCCCATAAATGGGCCCCTCCCTCTTATAATGCCGAGGGTGGCATAGGTTTGAAAAGAAACACCCTCTACCAAGAGTTCGTAATATGGAAAAGATACTTGACAGATTTTTAAGGTACGTGGCGGTGGACACGCAGAGCAATGAGGAGTCGGAGAGCCAGCCGTCCACCGAGAAGCAGTGGAATTTGCTGCGGATGCTGCGGGATGAACTGCAGGCGTTGGGCGTGGAGGTCACGCTCGACGAGTATGGGTATGTGATGGGAAGCATTCCGTCCAATGTCGATAAGGAGGTGCCGGCGGTGGGCTTCATCGCTCACGTCGATACGGCGCCGGATGCGTCGGGGGCGGACATCAAGCCGCAGATCATCGAGGCGTATGACGGCGGGGAAATCGCCCTCAAAGGCGTGCCGGGGCTGGCGCTGAAACCGTCCGAGTTCCCGGAGATGCTGCATTACGTGGGCCAGACGCTCATCACGACTGACGGCACGACGCTGCTGGGCGCCGACGACAAGGCCGGCGTGGCGGAGATCATGGACGCGGTGCAGTATATCGTGGAGCATCCGGAGTTCAAGCATGGACCTATCAAGATCGGGTTCACGCCGGACGAAGAGATCGGCCGCGGCGTGGTGAAGTTCGATGTTCCCCGCTTCGGCGCGGACTATGCATATACGATGGACGGCGGCGAGGTCGGCGAACTGGAGTTCGAGAACTTCAACGCAGCATCGGCCAAGATCCATATCCAGGGACGGAACGTGCACCCCGGGTACGCGAAGGGAAAGATGAAGAATGCGCTACACGTGGGGCAGGAGCTGTGCGCCCTGCTGCCGGTGGAGCAGCGGCCGGAATACACGGAAGGGTATGAGGGTTTCTTCCATCTGATCGCCTTCAACGGTTCCGTGGAGGAGGCCGACGTGACCTTCATCATCCGCGACCACGACCGCGCCAAGTTCGAGGCCAAGAAGGTCCTGATGGGACAGGTCGTCGACTTCATCAACGCCAAGTACGGCGAAGGCACCGCCGTCCTGAACCTGCGCGATCAGTACTATAACATGCGCGAGCAAGTGGAACCGCACTACTTCGTCGTGGAGAAGGCCGTGAAGGCGATGGAGATGGCCGGCGTCAAGGCCAAGATCCAGCCCATCCGCGGCGGCACCGACGGCGCCAACCTCTCGTTCAAGGGACTCCCCTGCCCGAACATCTTCGCCGGCGGGCTGAACTTCCACGGCAAGATGGAATTCGTCCCGCTCCCGAGCATGGAAGCGGCGTCAAAGGTCATCTTGAACATCCTGCAACTGTTTGCTGAATAACCACATAACCATACTTATTCCGAAAACCTGATTATGGCTCAAAAGAAACTCCTCCTGGGAGACGAGGCCCTGGCGCTGGGTGCCCTGCACGCAGGCCTCAGCGGTGTCTATGCCTATCCCGGGACCCCCTCAACCGAAATCACCGAGTTCATCCAGGCGTACCCGCTCACGAAAGAGCGGGGGGTACACTGCGCCTGGTCGGTCAATGAAAAGACGGCGATGGAGCAGGCCCTCGGCATGTCCTACGCCGGCAAGCGTACCCTCGTGTGCATGAAGCACGTGGGCATGAATGTCTGCGCGGACCCGTTCATGGGCTCCGCCGTCACCGGCGCGAACGGCGGCCTGGTCGTCGCCGCCTGCGACGACCCGTCCATGCACAGTTCGCAGAACGAGCAGGACTCCCGTTTCTGGGGCACTTTCGCCCTCGTGCCCGTCTTCGAACCTTCCTCGCAGCAGGAAGCGTACGAGATGATGCGCAGCGCGTTCGAATACTCCGAAAACCACGGCATCCCGGTGCTGATGCGCCTGACCACCCGCCTGTCCCACTCCCGCGCGGCCGTTTCCTGCGCCGATGACGCCGATGCGCTGCCGCAGAACGGAATGCACCTGCCGGTGAACGAGCGCCAGTGGTGTACGCTTCCCGCCAATGCCCGGGTGCGGTACAAGGAGCTCATCAAGGACCATGCGGTCTTCGAGCAGGACGCCGTCGCTTCGCCCTACAACCGCCTGACGGACGGTCCGGACAAGAGCCTGGGTATCATCGCCTGCGGCCTTGCCTACAACTACCTGATGGAAAACTACCCGGACGGCTGCCCGCATCCGGTGCTCAAGATTTCCCAGTATCCGCTTCCCAAGGAGCTGGTTGTCAAGCTTTCCACGATGTGCGAGAAAATCCTCGTGCTGGAGGAAGGCCAGCCTATGGTGGAGGAGCGGATGCACGGGGTGTTCGGCAGCGAAGTGCCGGTGCTCGGCCGGCTGGACGGGACCCTGCCTCGGACCGGCGAGCTCTCGCCGGACTGCGTCCGGGAGGCCCTCGGCCTGCCCGCTCCCGAACGGTACCCCGCCGCCGAAGTGGTCGCCCCGCGGCCGCCGGCACTTTGCAAAGGCTGCGGCCACCGCGACCTGTACACGGCCCTGAACGCAGTTCTGAAGAAGGACTATCCCCAGGGACGCGCGTTCAGCGACATCGGCTGCTACACCCTCGGGTGGCTCCCTCCTTTCCAGGCCATCCAGACCTGCGTGGAGATGGGCGCGTCCATCACGATGGCCCTCGGTGCCGCCTACAGCGGTCTCTGGCCCGCCGTGGCGGTCATCGGCGACTCCACCTTCACCCACAGCGGCATGACCGGCCTGCTGGATGC
>JAFYZZ010000021.1 GCA_017548445.1 Bacteroidales bacterium
GAGTACGGCGACACGATGACCGACCTGATGCGCAGCGGCCAGGACAAGGAGTTCCCGTGGTACGGCGCCCTGTTCGGCTCCGCCATCATCGGCTTCTGGTACTGGTGTACCGACCAGTTCATCGTCCAGCGCGTCCTCTCCGGCAAGAACCAGAAGGAGTCCCGCCGCGGCACCATCTTCGGCGCCTACCTGAAGCTCCTCCCGGTGTTCCTGTTCCTCATCCCGGGTATGATCGCCTACGCGCTCACCAAGACCCCTGATTCCCAGATCGGACAGACCCTGGCCACCGCCCTGGGCCTCCAGGCCGACGGCACCGTCTCCAATCCGGACATCGCTTTCCCGATGCTCGTCAACACCCTCCTGCCGGTGGGTCTGAAGGGTGTCGTGATCTGCGGTATCCTCGCCGCCCTGATGAGTTCCCTGGCTTCGCTGTACAACTCCTCCGCGATGTTGTACACCATCGACATCTACAAGCGCAAGCATCCTGACACCGAGGAGAAGAAACTCGTGCTCATCGGCCGTGTCGCCACCGTGGTGGTGGTCGTGCTCGGCGTGCTGTGGATCTTCGTGATCCAGCGGATGGGCAAGAGCCTGTACAACTACATCCAGAGCGTGCAGAGCCTGCTGGCCCCGGCCATCGCCGCGGTGTTCCTGCTGGGCGTCTGCTGGAAGAAGACTTCCCCGAAGGCCGGTATGTGGACCCTCATCGTGGGTCTGGTGCTCGGTTTCACGCGCCTGATCACGATGATCATCAACCCGTCCGCCCACAACGTCTTCACCTTCATCTTCAACGAGCTGAACGTGTATGCGTTCTGCGTGTGGATGTTCCTCTTCTGCGTGGTGCTGGCCATCGTCGTCACCCTGCTCACCCCGAAACCGAAGGAGGAGCAGGTGCGCGGCCTGTGCTTCGGCACGGCCACGCCCGAGCAGAAGGCCGAGACCCGCGCCTCCTGGGGCACCTGGGACATCATCCATACCTGCATCATCCTGGCCTTCACGGTCGCGTTCTACATTTACTTCTGGTAGGATATGCTGGAAGCGCTTAAAGAAAAGGTGTGCCGGGCCAATCTCGATCTGGTCCGGCACGGCCTTGTCATCTTCACCTGGGGTAACGTGTCCGCCATCGACCGCGCCAGCGGCCTGGTGGTCATCAAGCCTTCCGGCGTATCCTACGACGGTATGAAGCCGGAGGATATGGTGGTGGTGGACCTGGACGGAAAAGTCGTGGAAGGGGAGCTGAACCCCTCGTCCGACACGCCTACGCACCTGGTGCTGTACAAGGCTTTCCCGAACATCGGAGGCGTGGTTCACACGCATTCCACCTTCGCCACCGCCTGGGCGCAGGCGGGCATCGACATCCCGTGCCTCGGCACCACGCACGCCGACTACTTCCACGACGACATCCCCTGCACCCGCAGTATGCGCAAGCAGGAGGTGTTCGGCGAGTATGAGAAGGAGACGGGCGAGGTGATCGTCGAGTGCTTCAAGAAGATGAACCCCGACGACACGCCCGCCGTGCTGGTGCGCAACCACGGTCCCTTCGCCTGGGGCACGGACGCCGACAACGCCGTGCATAACGCCGTGGTGCTGGAGGAAATCGCGAAGATGGCCTTCATCTCGCTGACGGTCAACCTCAGTACGCTGGACATCGTGAACCACAAACCCTCGATGAACAAGCTCCTGGTGGAGAAACATTACAGCCGCAAGCACGGCCCGGATGCCTACTACGGCCAGAAAAAGAAGAGATAAACCCAATTACATTAAAACTGATATGGCATTTGAAAATTGCGAATTATGGTGGGTGACCGGTGCGCAGCTCCTCTACGGAGGGGATGCGGTGGTCGCCGTGGACGGACATTCCAAGGAAATGGTGGAAGGCCTGAACGCTTCCGGGGAAATCCCTGTCAAGATCGTCTATAAAGGCACGGCCAACAGCAGCAAGGAGGTGGAGGCCGTGATGAAGGCCGCCAACAACGAGCCGAAGTGCGTGGGCGTGATCACCTGGATGCACACCTTCTCCCCGGCCAAGATGTGGATCAAGGGGCTCCAGTCCCTGGAGAAGCCGCTCCTTCACTTCCACACCCAGTACAACGCCGAGATTCCCTGGGACAAGATCGATATGGACTTTATGAACCTCAACCAGAGCGCTCACGGCGACATCGAGTACGGGCACATCTGCACGCGGATGCGCATCCCGCGCAAGGTCGTCGTCGGCTACTGGAAGAGCCCGGAAGCCCGCAAGAAGATCGCCGTGTGGGCCCGCGTGGCCGCCGCCGTGGCGGACGCGAAGGAGGTGCGCTGCCTGATGTTCGGTATGAATATGAACAACGTGGCGGTGACCGACGGCGACCGCGTGGAGTTCGAGCAGCGCCTCGGCTATCACGTGGACTACTACCCGGTGTCCTCGCTGATGGAGTATTATAAGAAGGTCACCGACGCCGAGACCGACGCCCTGGTGGAGGAGTACAAGAAGCTCTATACCGTCAAGATCGACGAGACCGGCGAGAAGGTGTACTGGGAGAAGGTGCGCAATTCCGCCAAGGCGGAGATCGCCCTGCGCCGCGTCCTCAAGGACGAGGGTGCCACGGCCTTCACCACCAACTTCGACGACCTGGGCGACGCCGACGTGGACGCCCCGGACTTCTGCGGCTTCGACCAGATTCCGGGCCTCGCCTCGCAGCGCCTGATGGAGGAGGGGTACGGCTTCGGCGCCGAGGGCGACTGGAAGACCGCCTGCCTGTACCGCACGCTGTGGGTGATGTCCCAGGGCCTGCCTACCGGCTGCTCTTTCCTGGAGGACTATACCCTGAACTTCGCGGGCGACCGCTCGTCCTGCCTCCAGAGCCATATGCTCGAGATCTGCCCGATGATCGCCAGCGACAAGCCCAAGCTGGAGGTGCACTTCCTCGGCATCGGCATCCGCAAGCAGCCCACCGCCCGCCTGGTGTTCACGTCCAAGACCGGCCCCGGCATCAAGGCCACCGTGGTGGACCTCGGCAACCGTTTCCGCCTGATCGCGCAGGACGTGGAGTGCATCGAGCCCAAGCCGATGCCCAAGCTCCCCGTCGCCTCGGCCCTCTGGGTCCCGCAGCCGACCTTCGAGGTGGGTGCCGGCGCCTGGATCCTCGCCGGCGGCACGCACCACTCTGCCTTCAGCTACGACATCACGGCGGACTACTGGGATGACTTCGCCGAGATGACCGGCATCGAGTTCGTGCACATCCACAAGGGCACCACCATCCCCGAGTTCAAGAAGGAACTCCGGATGAACGAGGTGTACTATATGCTGAACAAGGCGCTCAAGTAGGATATGGACGCAAGACAAGTCATTGAATCCGGCAAGGCCGTCCTGGGCATCGAGTTCGGCTCCACCCGTATCAAGGCGGTGCTCGTGGACGTGAACCACGTTCCGATCGCCCAGGGCAGCTACGAGTGGGAGAACCAGCTCGTGGACGGCCTGTGGACCTACAGCAAGGAGGTCATCTGGTTCGGCCTGCAGCAGTGCTACGCCGATCTGCGCGCCGACGTGCGCAAACGCTATGACGTGGAGATCGAGCATCTGGCCTCCATCGGCATCAGCGCGATGATGCACGGCTATCTGCCCTTCAACAAGGAAGGCCACCTGCTGGTCCCGTTCCGCACCTGGCGCAACACCAACACCGGTCCCGCGGCGGCGGAGCTTTCCAAGCTGTTCGTCTACAACATCCCGCTCCGCTGGAGCATCTCCCACCTGTATCAGGCCATCCTGAACGGCGAGGAGCATGTCCCGCAGATCGCCTATTTCACCACCCTGGCCGGCTACATCCACTGGAAACTCACCGGCGAGAAGGTGCTGGGCGTGGGCGATGCCTCCGGTATGCTTCCCGTGGATCCTACGACGGGAAACTATCGCACCGACATGGTCGAAAAGTTCGAGAAACTCGTTGAGCCTAAGGGATTTCCGTGGAAACTGCGGGACATCCTGCCCCGGGTACTGGGCGCGGGCCAGCCGGCCGGCTGCCTGACCGAAACCGGCGCGAAACGCCTGGACATTTCGGGTCACTTGCAGGCCGGCGTGCCGCTGTGTCCGCCGGAAGGCGACGCCGGGACCGGCATGGTCGCGAC
>JAFYZZ010000022.1 GCA_017548445.1 Bacteroidales bacterium
GGATTAGCGGCCGGCGACGGCGTCGATCTCGACGCGGGCGCCGAGGGGGAGGGCGGCGACCTGGTAGCAGACGCGCGCGGGCTTGTCGGTGGGGAAGAACTCCGCGTAAACGGCGTTCATCGCGGCGAAGTCGGCGATGTCCGCGAGCAGGACGGTGGTCTTGACGATGTCGGCGTGGCTGAAGCCGGCGGCGGCGAGGATGGCGCCGAGGTTGCGGAGCGCCTGGCGCGTCTGGGCCTCGATGCCTTCGGCCATCCGGCCCGTGGCGGGATCGATCGGCAGCTGGCCGGACAGATAGAGGGTGCCGTTGAGCTCCACGGCCTGGGAGTAGGGGCCGACGGCTTTGGGCGCGTCGGGGGTCGCGATGGGTCTTTTCATACGGCTAATATACGAAAAATCGGCTTCTGCGTGGATATGCGCCCTTTTTTTTGCATCTTTGTAGAATGAAACACTTCACTTTGGCCGTCATCCTGCTTCTTGCCGGGCTATTTGCCCGCGCCGGGGAGCCGTATGTCTGCCTTCAACCCGGGCGCACGCTGGTGTATGAACGCCACAAGGCCAACGGCCGCCTGGAGCGGACCACGACGATGGAATACACCGCGGTCCGCCAGTGCGGCGACGAGCGCCTGGTCGATTACGTCTTCACGCTTCGCGGCCCCAACGGGAGCGTGCTCTACGGCGGCGCCGCCCCGATGACGACCGTCGTCTCCGCCGACAACTCCCTCCGCCAGGACCTGGGCGCTTCGCTCAAGGCCGTCCTGCACAATATGTTCCCGGGTGCCGACCAGTCCGTCGAGACGGTCCCGGCCGTGATTCCGGCCAACCTGGACCCGGGCGACCGGCTTCCGGACGCCCGCTGCGTCGTCAAGACGGGCATCATGACCCATACGATGGACATCACCGAGCGGCGCGTCCTGCGCTTCGAGCGCATACGCGTGCCCGCGGGCGTATTCTACTGTGTCGTGATCCGCGAACACAAGGTCGAGCGCGGCATCGGCCGCAACCGCGAGACGGTCTCCGACAGCTGGTATGCCGCCGGCATCGGCCCTGTCCGGCACGATACCTACCGCTCTTCGGGTGGAAATCTGAAACTGGAAACATCGGAAATCCTGAAAAAGTATTAACTTTGTAGAATTCGAGATTCGAATAATGAAGAAACTGACCTGGCTTATCGTATTGCTTCCGCTCCTGGCGCCCCTGACGTCGGTTGCGCAGGAAGCATCCCCGGCCGACAGCCTCCTGCTGGAGGAATCCCGGACCGACCAGGCAGCCCGCCGCCTCGTCGAGGCCGGCTTTATGAACGTCCGCTCCGTCGAGACGCCGGACTTCACCGCATTCACCGTCGAAAACGATTATTACAAGCTCCCGGCTGAGGGCTTCGCCCGCGCCGTGCAGATCCTGGAGGGTTCCGGCCTGGATGAATCCAAGCCGATCAAGCTCATCGGCACCTCCTACAAGATCCCCGAAGTCACGATCACCTACGATCCCGAGCTGGGACGCTGGAACACCACCAAGCGCCTCGACGCCGCGTGGGACGCCGTCCGCAAGCAGCCGAAGCTCAACAACAGCTTCCTGCGGACGGACATCACCGTCTATCCCGTCGTGTCGCTGATCAACCTCATCATCACGCAGGTCTATCAATCCCTCTGGGAGCTCAAGCCCGCCCTCGAGATCGAGCTCTGGCCGGGCGCCCGCTTCTCCTACCAGCTGGTGCTCCCGGTCTATACCGACTTCTTCGAGACGCAATACCACTACGTCCACCCGGGCGTGATCTCCCTGTCGCAGCGCTTCCGCGATCCCTGGCACCTGGGGATCCAGGGCAAATTCACCGTCGGCCAGTTTACGGGCAGCCGCTACGGTGCGGCGCTCGAAGCCGCCTACTGGTTCCCCAACGAGCGTTTCTGGATGGACACCCAGCTGGGCGTGGTGTCCCTGGGCAGCTTCCGCGGGTTCAACTGGCGCTACACCTGGGAGCCGGTATTCGCCTGGAATGTGGCCGGCAACTACTATTGCCCCTCCCTCCAGACCCAGTTCACCCTGCGCGCGCAGTGTTTCCTGTACGGCGACTACGGCCTCAAGTTCGAGATGGTGCGGCACTTCCGCCACGTCTCCGTCGGTTTCTATGCCGAGAAAGGCCTCCTCTTCGACCAGACGGGGCACCTGGTGGCCAAGGCTTTCCAGCCCCACACCAACGGTGGATTCCGGATTCACGTCTCTCTACCGCCTTATAAATCGCGCCGTTACGGGCACGTACCGCGCATTACGACCTCCGGTCAGATGACCTACGACTACAACGCCAACAACGAACAGGTTTTCTATAAAGAATTCCGTACTGAGGCTGCTGACAACCTGGTCAGCAGGAACTATTACAATCCGTATTATATTAATGGTAAAATTGAAAAAAGATGAGGTAAATGCTTGATTTAAGGTGAAAAACTTCCGGGAATATTTGTTTTTTCGGTTTTTGTAAGGTATCTTTGTCTCTCGTAGAGTGGTATGCCGTAGAGTTTGCAACCGACTTTGCGGGTATGAAACAGGAATTAAAGTTTAATGTTTAATATTTATTTTAAAGAAATGAAAAAGCTTTTTTCACTCATTGCGTTAGTCGGTGTCATCGCCGCTTGCACGCCTGAGCAGATCAAGACTGCTTTCAAACTGGCGGGTGGTAAAGTCACTGTCAATGTTGAGGTTAACGACTGCATCAACGGTGGTGCCTACGCTGGCGCCTACACTGTCAGCTCCAATTTCGGTACCGTCTCCGGTAACACTATCACTATGGAGGCTAATGAGAGCCAGGCCATCCCTGCCGGTGACTTCAAGATCACCGTTTCCGGTCCGAAGCTCGCCAAGGATTACGAGGCTACCTTCGCTGTTCCTCTGGTTCTCGCCGGCGGTGAGGCTACGATCAAGGCTATCGTCGTCGTCGGTGAGCCGGTCAACGGCTACACGATCGATTCCGTCAAGGGTGACAAGACCGAAGGCGAATCCGTCTATTTCCTGGCCAACAGCCACTATCCTACCATGGAGTACTCCCACGCCGGCATCGAGAACTGGTACTACAACAACTCCGAGTACCTGCTCGAGGGTGTCGCCAAGTACGAGACCCCGCTGACCACCGAGGCTACCGACATCGTCGACAAGGACCTCCTCGGCTTCGAGGGCATCGTCTCCGGCTATACTGCCGCTGCTACGACCGGTGAAGTCGTTTCTAAGGACTACGAGTTCTTCGTGTCCGCATGGGCTATGTGGAACGTCGTCCAGACCAACAAGTGGGCCAAGAGCCCCGTTACCGTGATCGCCTTCAAGGATGCCAACAACGATGGCAAGAAGAACGACGGTGAGGAAGGTTACGAACTCGGTTCCTTCAACCTGATGGAGAAAACCGTCGTCAGCGTTCAGGCCCACGAGATTGCCTATCCTGGCGCTCCGGGTCACGCCCACTATGAGCATGGCCACGGCGTGAACGCGCACGGTGCCATGGACAACGCTGGTGGTGGTATCGCTTACAACGAGTAATCATTGTTCAGCATTCTTCCTAAGTTTAACGATCAAATTTAAAACGATATGAAACTCAAAGCTCTTGCACTGTCTATCGCTCTTGCTGCCGGTATTTTCGGCGCAAACGCTCAGACTGCTTATAAGGGAAATGATGTGTTCGTCGGCGTCGGTGGCGGTATCATCTCCGTCTACAACGGTGGCTTCAACACCCCTTCGTTCTATGGTAACATCCAGGTTGGTAAGTATATCACTCCGGTCTTCGGTGTCCGTGCTGTCATCGGCGGTCCTTTCCAGACCCTCGACCAGAAAGCTGGCAACGCGACCAACTATGGTGCTAACAATGAGATCTACTCCGCCAAGAACAAGCTCTTCGGTGAGATCAACCTCGACGGTATGGTGAACTTCAGCAACATCTTCGCTGAGGACCTCGCCAAGTTCGATATCTATGGTTTCGTCGGCCCGACCGTGAACTTCTCCTCCAAGGGTACGGAGTTTGCGAACAATGCTGGCCAGAACGCTTTCCTTGTTAAGGAGGCCAACGGTCTCAAGACCCGCTTCGGTGCTACCGCCGGTATCGGTTTCGGTTACAACTTCACCAATGCGTTCGAGCTCGCTCTCGAAGGCCGCTATGGCATCACCCCGTCCGTCTTCGGCGACGCTTCCCAGTATCGCAAGGCTGAGGGCACCGGCCGCGTGACCCTCAACGCCATCTGGACCATCGGTGGCAAGCACGGCAAGTTCGCCCGCGCTGCTGCTGCCGCTGCCGCCGCCGGCTACCTCTCCAAGGAGGCTGCTGACGCCCTGGCCCGCGACTACGCCGCCAAGAACCCGAAGATCGTCGAGAAGGTCGTCGAGAAGGAGGTCATCAAGGAGGTCGAGAAGTACATCAACAAGGAGATCCCTGCTTCCACCGCTGTCTTCTTCGAGCTCAACAAGGCCGTTCTCTCCCAGAAGGACAAGGCTCGCCTGCAGCTCTATGCTGAGGAGATCAAGGATATCGACGGTGTCATCTCCGTCGCCGGTTACGCCGACAAGAAGACTGGTAGCGTCAAGCGCAACCAGACCCTCTCCGAGCAGCGTGCCAAGGTGGTCTATGACTTCCTCATCAGCCTCGGTGTCCCTGCCAGCAAGCTCGAGACCAGCGCCAACGGTGGCGTCGATCCGATCTTCTTCAACAACGATGTGCTGAGCCGCACCGTGATCCTCAAGCCGAAGAAATAATTTTCTCTTTAGATAAATATTATTCTTCCCGAAGACCTGCGAATATCCTCGCAGGTCTTCACTTTTTATGTACTTGATGTTTTGCGATTAATTGTTTATATTTGCCTATGTATTTTAGGTATCATCTGCGATGCTCGAAGATATCAAGTCAAATATCGCCAAGTTGGTTGCGCTGTACGAGGCCGAGAGGCAGCGGGCGGATGATTTGGCCGGACGGCTTGCAGCGAGCGAGGAGAAATGCCTGCGATACAAGGAGCAGATTACTGATTTGAACCAACAGATAGACAATCTCGAACTGATGCGTGCGTTTCAGGCAGCCGGAGACCCTACTGAGTCGAAGGCGCGGATTGACAGACTGATCCGGGAGATTGACAGATGCATAAAGCTGCTGGAGAGTTGACATGGCACAGGACATTACGTTAAAAGTTGCAGGCAAGCCCTATCGCCTCAGCGCCGCCACCCCTGAGATGGAGCAGCTGATGCGCCTTGCTGCGGCGGACGTGACTGCGATGGTGACCAAGTTCGACGCCCGGTTCCCGGACAGCAGTCCGGAGGACAAGCTGGTCTTCGTGGCGATCCAGGAAGCCGCAGGCAAGCTCTCCGCGCAGAAGAAGATGTCCCGCCTCGTCGAAGAGGTCGAGGCATTCCAGGGAGAAGTTGCTGCCTATCTGGAGGCGATGGAAAAGTGATAAGCCGTCAGGCCCATCTTCTGAAAACAACAAGTTCTTCGGAACCGGGTCTACTCGCGCTGAGGAAGGCAAGCCCGCTACGACGGGAAGCCCGGGACAGTACGGAGCCCAAATCATATTCAGAGGCTTTCTGAAAGCTCGGCTGACGGCTTTTTTCTAATACAGTATCTGCCCCGCAAGGACGGATACTGTAACTTTTATATATAAACCTATGTTTCTGTACTACATCCTAGCAGCAGTTGCAGGCGCCGCACTGGCCCTCGCAATTTATATACTGGTCAGCCGGGCGGCGTCGAAGGGACGCGCGGACGCCATCATCGAGAAGGCGAACCTGGAGGCCGAAAGCATCAAGCAGCAGAAGATCCTGCAGGCCAAGGAGAAATTCCTCCAGCTCAAGTCTGAGCACGAAGAATTCGTCGGCAAGAAGAACAACGAACTCCGCGACCGCGAAAACAATATCAAATCCCGTGAAGGTCAGTTGAAGCAGCAGCAGGGCGAGCTGGATCGCAAGCAGCACGACCTGGATTCCCAGAAGGGCCAGGTGAACGCCCTCAAGACCAAGCTGGACGCCAAGATGGAAGAATGCGAGCGCGTGACCGCGCAGGTCAACAAGGAGCTGGAAAACATCGCCGGGATGTCCGCCGAGGACGCCCGCAAGATGCTGGTCGAGAATATGAAGGCCGAGGCGCGCAGCGAGGCGCAGGCCTATATCAACGATACGATGGATGAGGCGCGGCTCAACGCCGCCCGCGAGGCGAAGCGCATCGTGATCAACACGATCCAGCGCACCGCCACGGAGACGGCGATCGAGAACGCCGTCACCACCTTCCCGATCGACAACGACGAGGTCAAGGGCCGCATCATCGGCCGTGAGGGCCGCAACATCCGCGCCCTCGAGGCCGCGACGGGCGTCGAGATCGTCGTGGACGA
>JAFYZZ010000023.1 GCA_017548445.1 Bacteroidales bacterium
AACGTAATTCGCCATGTCCAACAAAGCGATATTATTCCTTGGCTTGCTGGTAGCGACCGTGTGGGGCTGTGAGAAAGAAAACACCCCGACGACCTTCGCGCCGCGTGAGAAGATCAGTTTCCGCGTCAGCGTGGCAGACTTCTCGCTGCAGCCGACCAAGGCGGCCGCCGTCACCGAGGCGCCGGCATCGATCGGAGTCAGCGCCGTGAACGGCTCTGCCGGATCCGATGCGGAGGTCTGGAGCAACGTGGTCTTCTCCAAGGAATCGGGTGGCAGTGTCTGGCAGTCCACCTTGCTCTGGCCGGAGGAGAATCAGAACTATCGGTTCTATGCGGTGTATCCGACTTCCTATCAGATGTCCTTCGCCGCCGGCGGACCGACGATCGCAGCCTCCAACGCGCACGATGTCATCGCTGCGTACGCGGGCGCCCCGACCTACAATTCCGCTTCCGGCAACTCCTTGGTGTTCAACCACATCTTCGCTCGTCTGAGCGCCGTGACGGTGAACTCGGAATACGATCTTTCGAACGTGTCCATCAAGATGACGCCGCGCACGGGCGGTACCTATAATCTCTATGCCGGCAACGGCAAGAGCGACGGCACCGGCTGGTCCTCCGTGACGACGGGCTCCGAGGTCGTGGTGGCCGACGCCGGCGGTCTCAATTCGATGGATATCTACCTGGTCCCCGGTGAGTATGAGCTGACGGCTTCGTGGACGGCGACGATCGGAGACTACGAGCAGACCTTCACGAACAAGACCGCGGTCGTGAACCTGGTGGCCGGCAAGACCAACAAGGTCACGGCGACCCTGAACGCCTCCGGCGTGCCGATCCAGTTCAGCGTCAGCCTGACCCCCTGGGCCGACCGGTCGGTCGATGTGGAGTTCCCTGTCGAAGATTAGTTGTGACTATATAATAAAGTAAAGTGAGTTTTTAGTTATTAAGTTTTTTTCCCATTCAGTTTTTGTTTAAGGTTATAGGATATAGGTTTTCTTTTTGAGTTTTAATTGGTTATTGCATTTATCGAATGTCTTTCGAATAGAGTGTTTTTCAAAAAGGGATGGCGGGGCGCCGACGTGATGTCGGCACCCCGTTGTTTTTTCGCCCGGCCCTGTCCCTGTCCCTGTCCCTGTCCTGCCTTTCCGCTCCCACCGCTCCTGCTCCGTCATTCGCCGGCCCCGACCGGCGAATCTTCTCCTGCCTTGCTATCCTTGCTCCATCCTCGCCCCGTTTTCCCCCGGTCTGTCGTGGGCTATAAAGTGACATAAATCAATATATTAAGCTATCGTCCTTGCCGGATTTGAGGTAGGGGAAATGTCTTAGAATTCGATAAATCAGTGGATTGCGGCGCACGCTTCGGGGCGCGAAGCACCTCGCCCCTTCCATCCGGCGATTGATTTTGGTAAACTCATTTCAGGACGATACATGTGCTGTTTTTCGCTATTCGTTGAATATCAATATTATAGATGAATTGACCGGCCAAAAATCGGGCCCGTTAATCTTCCTTTCTTCCTGACTACCAAGTATTTCCGCAAAACACCCGCCGTGCCTCGCCGCCTTCCACCTTGTCATTCGCCGACTTGATCGGCGAATCTCCTCCCGCCGGGCAGGACCTGGCACCGCAGCCTCGCATTACGCGGCTCGGCTGCTGCGAGCGATCTTCGTCCGAGAGCTATGGGGCTCTCGGACGAAGTGCTCGCTGCCGGCAAGCACGGTAGCTGCCCGGCGGTATAGATTCTTCGCTGCGCTCAGAATGACAGGGGGGGGCTTTGTCCTATTTATTTAAATTTCAAGGCCAAGCGTTTTCTCCAGCTCTTTGAGAACTGCTTTGTTCTTTTCGCGAATGGCGGCCATATCCAAGGCCGCTATGAGAGACTTGGTCTGATAGCCTTTCTGGTAAACCTTGTTTACCCTGGAATAGAGGTAAGTCAGTTTGGCGTTTCCGTCGGCTCCTTTGAGGGACTTGGGAACAACTTTGAGTCTTAAGAAACTGCAGACCCCGCTCAGGTCGCAGAGTATCCAGTCTTCGATACTGCTATTGATGCCCAGTTGGATGAACTCTTGGACCCCCATCTTCAGGACGGAGCGACGCAACGCGTCCCAATTGACAATTTGAGGATTTCCGGCATCGAAAACATCCGTGTCGTAGCTGCAGCAGACGGCTTCAATGGTGGTGCCGTTCTGCCTGGAAGAGGGAATCAAGTCGTTTTTCAGCCTGGCCAACAGTTTGCTGGAATAGCGTGTGATGCCCCGGAGGTTGCAGATTTTGCAGGGCGGCAGCGGTTTCTTGCTGACACTGGAATAGTACGTCAACAGTTGCTTGAAGAAAACTTCGTCCGTGTCTCCCTCCACGAATACGATTATTTGTTTATCCATGGCAGCGTTACCGAATGAAGAATTTATCGATGAGGCTTGTGTCGGACTCGGCGTCCAGCATAAAATCGAACATAAACTCTCCGAAGGTGAGTTCCAGGTCTCCGGCGTACTTGTAGAGTTGCTTGAGTTTAGCGGGAATCACCTTGGCAAAGCGGGCTAAACCATCATCCGAGGGAAGGCCGAAGTACATCTGTTCGGCTCGGAGGTAGCGCATCAGATACGGCGAGTGGCTGGTGAAGAGGATCTTTGTATCAGTCCCATAGTTCTGCAACATAAGGAGTAGATTCTCTATCAAACGAGGATGCACCGAGTTCTCAGGCTCTTCAATCATGATGAGCGGGATCTGCTGCCGACGAGCGGCGATGCAGAGCGTGAACAAGAAAATCATCCGCTTGCTGCCGCTGGACAACATGAGAATGCTTGTAGGTTGGATGCAATGCGCTTCCTTCACGCGGATATCATAGATTTTGGTTATGCCGTCCGGAAGGGTGACCATTTCCGGAGAGAACTCCGTGAGCCCGGGTATCAGTTGCAGAAGTCCATCCTCAAGCAGAGCATAGTCGTCCGGGTCGCTCTCTTTGAGGCGGTAGAGATATTCGCTTAGTGTCATCCCTCCCAGTATGGAGACGCCTTTGCCGCCCCCGGCAGAGAAGTAGGATTCTGGATTGTCCAGTGTCTCCAGATCGGGGACGCGGATGCCATAAACCTGCGCTGCCATAGGACTGAGGTACATCGATGACGATTGGGCGATAGCCGAAAGCGCGAGCTGGTTGGGGGAAACTTCAAAATGCCTGTTGCAGCGTCCGGTAGCCGACGGGACGATGAGGCATCCGTCAACAGCATCGCGGCTGATCATCTGGCGGAATCGCTGGTCGGAGGGTTGCTTGACCTTGAAGCCTTCGAAAAGGACGGAGCCGTCGGTGCCATTTATCGCCCAGGCGCAACGAAAGTCATAGACAAATTGCCATTCGACGCCTTCCAGTTCTATGCTGCCGGATATTTTGAAGGAGAAGTCTTTCCCGGGGGCGGAACTGTTGATGGGTACGAAACGCCCCTGCAGCATCTGGCGCCGCTCGGACTCGTTGGCACGAATGAAACGAATACCGAAATCAACGGCGCGGAGCACATTGCTTTTTCCGTAGCCGTTGGGGGCGATGAGAACATTAAGCGCTCCAATGTCCAGGCGAACATTCTCTAGATTGGCAATTCCGTCGATAATTAAACCGTCAATTTTCATACTCGCGAGAAATAATTTTCGTCAGATTTTTGTAAACTGTGGCAAATATGTAAATTATTTCTAACTCGCGCAAATATTTTTGCGTATATCCAGCCATCTGCCCGTAACCGCCGGACGCGATGCCTGGCGGGTTATTTCAGGAGGCGGCCGGCGCAGAGGACGTGCCGGATGGCCGAGCTGTCGGCGGAATAGACCCAGTTGGAGAGGAGGTTGTGGGCCGGCAGCATCTGCGGGACGCCGAGATCGACGAGCAGCGCGTCGGCCTGTTTGCCGACGGCGATTTCGCCCGCGTCGATGCCGAAGAATTCGGCGGCGTTGCGGGTGGCCCAGCGGAAGACCTGTTCGGCGGGGAGGAGGGTCGGGTCGCCGTTCATCTTGGCGAGCAGGGCCGCGACCTTCATCTCCTCGTGCATGTCGAGGTTGTTGTTGGAGGCGGCGCTGTCCGTGCCCAGCGCGATGCGGCAGCCCGAGGCGATCGCGAGCTCGTAGGGGAAGCGGCCGCTGCCCAGCTTGAGGTTGGAGCAGGGGCAGTGGGCGACCGTGACGCCGCGGTCGGCGAGGATCTTCCATTCTTCGGCATCGACGTGCACGCAGTGTGCGGCGAGCACGTCCGGGCCGAGGAAGCCGATCTTCTCCAGGTAGCGGACGGGCGTGGTGCCGTGTTCGCGGAGGCAGTTCTCGATCTCGCGCCGCGTCTCGCTGACGTGGATGTGCAGCAGCAGCCCGTTGTGCCGGGCGAAGCTGGCGCAGCGCTTGAGGCGCTCCGTGTCGACGGTATAGATCGAATGGGGCGCGAGCACCAGCTGGATGCGTCCGCCGGAGGGGTCTTTCCAGTTCTTGATATAATCCTTGAGCTCCTCGGCCTGCGCCTTGGGATGCCCTTCGAGCACCGTGAGGCCGAAGGCGGTCCGGATGCCGGCGGCTTCGGCGGCCGCGACGGCTTCGTCCGGATCGAAGTACATGTCGCTGTAGAAGGTCGTGCCGGTGGCGATCATCTCGCGGATGGCGAGCTCGTTGCCGCGCCGGATGTCGTCGGAGGTCATCTCCGCCTCGGCGGGCCAGATGTAGTCCTCGATCCAGGTCTTCAGGGGGACGTCGTCCGCCGCGCCGCGCAGCAGGTTCATCGCCGCGTGCGTGTGGGCGTTGAAGAAGGAGGGGAAGATGGCCGTGCCGTCGGCCTCGACCACGCGGTCGGCCGGCGTGCCGTCGGGGACGTCGAGGTCCTCGAAGCGGCCCTGGCGGATCAGGATGTTGGTCTTGCGCCCTTCGTGCAGGACGCGGTGCAGCAGGACGGTCTCCGGCACGCGGAATTCGCCGTCCAGGCGGCGGTAGCCTTCGAGGATGCCGTCCGCGAGGGCGAGGAAACGCTGTCCGCGGGCGGTCAGGGCGATGC
>JAFYZZ010000024.1 GCA_017548445.1 Bacteroidales bacterium
GGCAGGACGCACCGCCGAGGCGCTGCAGGCGCTGGAGCGGGTGACCGCCTTCGGCAACGACGAGGATATCTCCGCCCTGCAGAGCGCCGTCACGCTGGCCCGCGAAGACTACCTGCGCGGCCGGCAGGAACTTGCGACGGAGCGGCTCCGTTCCTCGCGCCTCGCCCTGGCGGCACTGCTGTTCCTGCTGCTCGCCGTGGGCAGCACGGCGCTGTGGTACCTGCGTGCCCGCCGTATCGAGAGCGAAAAGGCGCTCGCCGAAGAACGTGCCGAGACCGAACGCTACATCGGCATCGCCGAGGAACTGCAGGCCCGCCTGGGAGAGACTTCCCGGCGCCTGCGCGACACCGCCGCCGGCAAGAACGAGGTGCTGGAGCGGCTCTGCGAGCAGTACTACGTGTTTGAAGGCACCGACAAACTGCAGAAGAACCTGCTGAAGGAGGTCAAGTCGGCCGTGGAAGGCCTGCGGGAAGACCCGAAGGTGCTTGCCCGGCTGGAGCGCTCCGTGGATGCCTCCCGCGACGGGGCGGCCGCGAAGCTGCGCGCCCAGCTGCCGAACTGCAAGGAAGAGGACGTCAAGCTGTTCGTGCTGGCCGCCTCCGGCTTCAGCCGCACCGCGATGGCCACCCTGATGGACAAGGAAAAAGGCGTGGTGAACAACCGGCTCTGGAGGCTCAAAGGGCGCATTTCCGACTCGGACGCCCCGGACAGGGAGCTCCTGCTGGCTTGTTTGGACTAAAATGTAACTAATTGATAATCAAGCACTTGCAATCCGCGAGATTTTTTCGCGGATTGTTTGTTTATAATAGACTGATTATCAATTAGATATAGATGCCCCGCGAGATTATTTACACGTGCGGAAATTTGGAAAACGCCCCTTCGCGGCCATAACTTTGCAACGGACAATCAAAAACCCCGAAAGTTATGGAAACGAAGAAAACCCAACGCGCTTCTCTCGAAAACAAGAGAGTCGTCTTTATCGAAATCGGACTCATCGTGTCCCTGCTCGCCGTCATCGGCGCATTCTCCTA
The DNA here is from genome assembly GCA_017548445.1 of Bacteroidales bacterium. The sequence continues at coordinate 1,032 of JAFYZZ010000024.1, forward strand.
CTCCACCGCCGTCCGGAAGGCTCCCGTCCTCCAGGGGACCAGCCAGGCCTTCATCCCCGACGAGATCGTCCCGATCGTCCGCGACACGCCCCCGGAACCTCCGAAGGCTCCCGCCATCCCGCAGTTCTCGGAAGTCCTGGCCATCGTGGACGACGACATCCAGACGCAGGACGTCATCACCTTCGACGACACCGACATCGACGTGCCGGTGTATGACTACCGCGAGACGGTCGTGGAAACGACCGTGGAAGAAGAAGACATCCCCTTCGTGCTGGTGGAACAGAAGCCGAGCTTCCAGGGCGGCGACGCCAACGACTTCAGCCGCTGGATCGCCCAGCACCTCGACTACCCCGAGATTGCCAAGGAGAACGGTGTGGAGGGCCGCGTGGTCCTGCGTTTCACCGTAATGAAAGACGGCACCGTAGGCAACCTGACCGTGCTGCGCAGCGTGGATCCTTCGCTGGACCGGGAAGCCCTGCGGGTGGTATCCACCTCCCCGAAATGGGAACCCGGCCGCCAGCGCGACCGCGCCGTGAACGTCACCTACGAGTTCCCCGTCATCTTCCGGCTGCGCTAGCGGCGAAGCCGTTCGTCTGCATCCAACGGTAGAGGTGCTCCCGCCACGCGCCGGAAGTGGTGCCGCCATCGTCCGGTCCGAAGCCGCCGGTGCCATCGTCGTAGATATACATCTCGGCGTTGGCGCCGGCCTTTTTCCACTCCAGGAAGAGGGCCAGCATACCGGCCGCCACGTTGTTGTGCCGGGCACGCACGGCGATGAAGAGTTTCGGGGCGTTCTCCGGAACCGTCACATCCTCCAGCGAAGGGCCGTAGCAGCTCGCCAGGAAGGCGGGCATCGTCGCCGCGTCGGCCTTCAGCGTAGCGGAAATGGCCACGCCGCCGCCCGCCGAATAGCCCAGGTAGCCGACTTTCTTCGGGTCGATCCCCCACTCCTGTGCGCGGGCGCGCACCAGGCGGATGGTCCGAAGCGCATCATCCGCAGCTGCGTCCAGGGTGGGATTGGGCGCCCCCGACTGGTCCGGGTTGCAGTTGGCTTTCTTCAGCTGGTCGAAACCGGTGATGTCCGGGACGACCAGGCGCATCTGGGGCGCACCTGCCGGGGCGCCGGCCTGCGGCCGGGGACCTGCAGGGGCCGGCCCCTGCGGGCGCGGCCCGGCTCCGCCCAGATGGTATTTCAGGCCTATCACGGCCACGCCGCGCTCATTCAGCCAGCGGGCCATACTCTCCACGTCGTTGCCCCAGGAATGGAACATCAGTCCGCCTCCGGCCAGGATGATCACGGCCGTGCCGGTGTTGTTGTCCGCCTTCGGCAGGAACACCTTCAAGGCCGGTTCGGTGGTGCCGGAGATGCCTTGGATGCCTCCCGCGTCGTCATAGGTCACACGGTCGTCCGCGTTCAGCAGCGGGGCCTCATTGCCGTCCAGGTCCAGCGTGAACACACGCGAGGCGAAAGGATAAGCGGCGGTCTGGGCCGGCAGGGACAGCGGGCACAGCACCAGCAGGCCGGCTATCAAGGTAAAGAGAGGAGTGGTTTTCATATACGAAAGTTTCAGTGTTTTACAGGGTCTAGTTGCGGCCGCGTCGGTTCAGCTCCGCCTGGAAGGCAGCCGCGTTGCGGTTGTGCTCGGCGAGCGTCTTCGCGAAAACGTGGGTGCCGGAGAAGTCGGCGTTGGCGCAGAAATAGAGGTTGCCGGCGCCCCAGGTGCCTCCGAAATCGGGGTTGAGCACCGCGTCCAGCGCAGCGCGCGTGGGCACGCAGATAGGCCCCGGAGGCAGGCCGGTGTGCGTATAGGTATTGTAGGCGGAGTCCACTTCCAGATGTTTCAGCAGGATACGGTTCAGCTGATAGTCGTAGCAGAAGGCGATAGTCGGGTCCGCCTGCAGCGGCATCCCGATCTTGAGCCGGTTCAGGTACACGCCCGCAATCTTGGGCATCTCTTCCTCGTTGTTGGATTCGGCCTTGACGATGGAGGCGAGCGTGGACGCCTGCTGGCGGCTCAGGCGCAGGGCCTTGGCCTTTGCGTCGCGTTCCGGCGTCCAAAATGCATCCCACGCGGCTTTCTGCTTGTCGAACACGTCGGTCATCGAAGCGGTCCAGTAGATGTCGTAGGTGTCGGGCAGCAGCAGCGAGAAGACGTTGCGCGGGGTGAAGCCGTACCCGGCGAGCAGGTGCTCGTCGTTCAGCGCCTTGTACACCGTGGCGGAATCCAGCAGGAGCTGGCTCGAGATCTTGGCGGCGATGTTGCCCTTGACGCGCAGGTTGCCGTTCAGGGCCAGTTTCACGGGGGTCTGCCAGCCGTTGTTGAGCATCCGCGCCACATACACGCTCGCGTCGCGCGGCGACACCGTATAATGCCCCGGCGTGAGGTATTGCTCCACCTGCTTGGCCTGGAAGCAGCGCTCCAGGCTCTTCCGGCTGATGACCTGCGCCTTGTCGGCAATCATCTCCAGCACCTTCGAGGCCGTCATCTCCGGATATACGTAGATTTCCGCCTGCTTGCGGAAATTCGGCAGCTTGTTGTCCCGAAGCCAGTTCCAGCCGAGCACGGCTCCGATCGCGAGCACGACCAGCGCCAGGAAGACATAAACGACTTTCTTCATACGAAGAACAAAGATACGAAAAAACCGCACTACTGTGGGGAATTTCACCCACAGCAGTCGATTGTTTTTGGAAAAAAGCTAAATTAGTGCATCCAAAAACGCATTTTTATGAGACATCCCCTCCTGTCCTGCCTGCTCGTCGCGCTGCCGCTCCTCACGGCGGCCTGCGGCCAGCGCGAAAGAATCATCGAAGAGGACGGCTACCAGCTCCTGAAACAGAAGAACGGGCCCGCACTGGGCTTCAACTCCTGCGCCATCCTGCACGAAGGCCGCCTGGCCTTCAAGGACCTCAACCGGAACGGCGCGCTCGACGTCTACGAAGACTGGCGCCGGCCCGCCCTGGAAAGGGCGCAGGACCTCGCCGCCCAGCTGAGCATCGAGGAAATTGCCGGCCTGATGCTCTACAGCGGCCATCAGAGCATCCCGGGTTCGTCCTACGGCTTCGGCGGAGCCACCTACGGCGGCAAGCCGCTCGCCGAGAGCGGAGCCAGGAGCTGGGACCTCACCGACCAGCAGAAGAAGTTCCTGGAGGAGGACAACCTGCGGGCCGTGCTCGTGACCACCGTGGAGAGCCCCGAGGTCGCAGCCCGCTGGAACAACAACGTCCAGGCTTTCGTGGAGGGGCTCGGCCACGGCATCCCCGCCAACAATTCGTCCGACCCGCGCAACGAACCCAGCGCCACGGCCGAGTTCAATATGGGCTCCGGCGGCAAGATCTCCCTGTGGCCCACCCCGCTGGGACTCGCCGCCACCTTCGACCCGGAACTCGTCCGGCTCTTCGGGCAGACGGCTTCCGCCGAATACCGGGCCCTGGGCATCGCCACGGCCCTCAGCCCCCAGATCGACCTGGCCACGGAACCCCGCTGGAGCCGCTTCAACGGCACGTTCGGCGAGGATCCGGAACTGGACGTCGCAATGGCCCGCGCCTATGTGGACGGCTTCCAGACCACCGAAGGCAGCCCGGACGGCTGGGGCGCGCAGAGCGTCAACGCGATGGTGAAGCACTGGCCCTCCGGCGGCCCGGAGGAAGGCGGCCGCGACGCCCATTTCAATTACGGGAAATACGCCGTCTACCCCGGCGGCCGCTTCGAGACGCACCTGCGCCCCTTCACCGAAGGTGCCTTCCGCCTCGAGGGCGGCACGCAGAGCGCCTCGGCGGTGATGCCCTATTATACCATCTCCTACGGCGCCGACCCTTCGGGCAAGAACGTGGGCAACAGCTACAACCGCTACATCATCACGGACCTGCTCCGCGGGAAATACGGCTTCGACGGCGTGGTATGCACCGACTGGAACATCACCTACGACAATGCGGCCGTCGAATCGTTCGACGGCAAGTGCTGGGGCGTGGAAGAACTGAGCGTGGCCGAGCGGCACTACGAAGTCATCAAGGCCGGCGTGGACCAGTTCGGCGGCAACAACGACAAGGGTCCCGTCCTGGAGGCCTACAGGATGTGGGTGGAGGAATTCGGCGAGCAGAGCGCGCGCGAACGTTTCGAGCGGTCGGCCGTACGCCTGCTGATGAACTCCTTCCGCACCGGCCTCTTCGAGAACCCCTATACCGATCCCGCCGGGGCGGCCCGGACCGTGGGCAACGCCGGCTTTATGGCCGACGGCTACGCCGCCCAGCGCAAATCCGTCGTGATGCTGAAGAACCGCGGCGGGGCCCTGCAGGGCCTGAACTCCAAGATCGAGGGCGTCTTCGACGAAAAGGCGCCCGATGCCGACGCGATGGCGCCCGTACCGGCTTCCAAGGTCTATGTTCCGAAACGCTTCTTCCCGCAGAGCAGCGGGATGTTCGGGCTCTCGCCCGGCCCCGCCGCCCACTGGGACTATCCGATAGACCGTGACCACGTGGAGCGCTATTTCGAGTGGGTGGACGATCCCGCCGAGGCGGATTTCGCCCTCGTGGTGATCCAGGAGCCCGCCGGCGGCAGCGGCTATGACGTGAACGACCGCAACAAGGGCGGCAACGGCTACGTGCCCATCTCGCTGCAATACCGGCCGTACAAGGCCGACTTCGCCCGGGCCGTGTCCGTGGCGGGCGGCGACCCGAAGGAGAAGTTCACCAACCGTTCCTACAAGGGAAAGAGGGTCACCACCCCCAACGAGGCCGACCTCGACCTTGTGATCGACACCAGGCAGAAGATGGGCGACAAGCCCGTGGTGGTGTTCGTCCAGCTGTCACGCCCCTTCGTGCCGGCCGAGATAGAACCGTACGCCGACGTGCTGTTCGTGCACTTCGGCGTACAGAACCAGGTGCTGCTGGACATCGCGGGCAGGAAAGCCGAGCCGTCGGGCCTGCTGCCGATGCAGCTGCCCGCCGATATGCGCACGGTGGAAGAGCAGCAGGAAGACGTGCCGCGCGATATGCGTCCCTACGTCGATTCCGAAGGAAACGCCTACGACTTCGCCTTCGGTCTCGACTGGAACGGCGTCATCGACGACGACCGCGTCCGGCTATTTAAATAGTTTCTGCGCGAAGACCGTCAGATAGACCCGCCAGTTGGCCCAGGTGTGGGCACCCTCGGATTCATAATAGGTGATCGGGTAACCGTGCGAGTCGCAGTATGATTTCAGTTCGAGGGTGTTGTTTCGTACGCCCGTGTCGTCCTTGCCGACGCCGGCCCAGATGAGTTTCGGCCCGGCAGCATACAGGGCGTCGATCGCCGGCTCGTATCCCTTCACCGTGGCGGCACCCGAGAACATACCCACGTAGCCGAAGGTCTTCGGATGCGCCAACGCGAGCATCCCGGACTGGCGGCCGCCCATCGACAGGCCGGCAACCGCCCTGTTCCCGGCTCCTTTCGCCACGCGGAAGCGCTTCTCGACAAAACTGATGACATCCGGGAAACTCTCCTCCACCTCGGCGGTAGACTGGGAGCGGCTATTCATCATCGTGGGCTGGAACATATTGACCGCGGCGCCGGGAGCGGCCTGGTTGAACCAGACGCCGTTCGGCATCACCACCAGCATCGGCTTCGCCTTGCCCTCGGCGATCAGGTTGTCCAGGATCTGCACGGTGCGGCCGAGATCCAGCCAGGCGTCTTCGTCGCCGCCGGAGCCGTGCAGCAGATACAGCACCGGATACTTCGCCTTGGGGTTATCCTCGTAGCCGGCCGGCGTATAGACGGCCAGGCGGCGCGGGAAGGACGCCTTCCCGTTCAGCCGGGCCAGGGTGGGGCTTTCGTACCACACATAGGACAGCGAGCCGTGCGGCACGTCGTGCACCTCATAATACCAGCCCTTGTCCCCCGCCTCGGCACAGACCGTAAAGAAATTGACCCAGGTAGCAACGTCGCGGAAACGATAGACATTGGAAGGATCCGGCATCTGCTGGCCGTCCACGACGAAGTTATACCGGTACAATTCTCCCTCGAGCGGCGGGGTCGTGTAGGTCCAGACGCCGTCACGGCCTTCGACCAGATCGGCCAGTCCGCCGGGAACGCAGTCCCCCTGCACCTGCACGACGACCGCCTTCGGCGCATTGAGACGGAAAGTCACGCTGTGGTCGGGGTTGATTTCGGGAGAGGTCAGGCCGGAGCCCGGCCCGAGGGCCTGCTGGGCGGCGGCCGTCATTCCCGTCGCCAGCATCAGTGTCAGGAAGAATACGTGTTTCATAATCAGTGGTGTTTGCAACTATTGCAAAAATAAACAATCCCTGCGACTTTTTGACGTCCGCGCTTGCGCGGAAAAAGCTTTTTTTCTAAATTCAAGCCGTAATAGCCAAACCCGGTATGAGAAAATCCCTCCTGCTTGCCGCCATCGCTCTGGCGGCCCTCTCCTGCGGACGTCCGCAGGCCGACGTGGAACGCATAGACCTCTACACTTCCGTCGGCGACGTCGGGATGCAGGTCGACGCCCTGGAAATCACCGTAGCCAACCCCGCCTCCCTGCGCGGCCTGACCGCCAGCGACTTCGACCTCACGGGCAACGCGCCCGCCGGCTATATCGACGTCAAGACCGGGCAGGCCCCCGCGGAGTATGCCGAGGACGGGATCAGCCTCACGCGCGACGGAAACAAACTGCGCATCGAAGCGACTCCCTTCGCCCTCGAGGGCAAGATGGAGGACTTCTTCAAGCGCGTCCCCTGGGAACTGCGCTGCAGCGCCGATTCCGCCCTGAACGTCACCGCAGCCCAGGCTACGGAGCGGCACATCGCCGTGCTGGACGACTGCATCACCGGCAGCTTCACCTTCGCCGGGCTCACCCGCGAGTATATGCTGCACCTGCCGAAGGACGCCGACGGCAATCCCATCCCGAACGTCCCGCTGATGGTCTGGCAGATCGGCGGCGGCGAATATGACAAGGACCTGATGACCGCCGCCACTGCGAACCGCTGCCTGGTTTCACTGGCCACCGAGGGCATCCCCTGCGCCGCGCTGGTCTTCGCCATCGCCAATCCCAATTACTCCTACAGCGCCTCCCTGTTCCCGGAGAAGATCGAGCTCATTGACCGCAACAACGCCCTCCAGATGGCCTTCATCGACACGCTCATCGCCGAGGGCAAGGTGGACGGCTCGCGGCTCTTCTGCGCCGGCGCCTCCAGCGGCGGCGGCTGCACGATGCGTTTTACGATGCAGTTCCCGGACCGCTTCAAGGCGGCCATCCCCTGCTGCCCGATGGATCCCATCGTGCCCATCCACCAGGTGCAGGAGAAGTACCCCGGCCAGTTCGCGGCCGACCTGGTGAAAGCCTTCCAGGGCAAGGTTTACAAGTGGAACGGCAGCGATATGGAACTCTCCCCCATCGACACCAAGGCCTTCACGGCGCTGCCGATGCATTTCGTGCACGCCGCCTCAGACCAGACCTGCAAGATCGCCAGTTCGTATTCCTATATCGAAGCGCGCAAACGCCTGGGCGCGAAAGACGACCGCCTGCTCGTCTATTCCGACGAGGATATGGCCGCCTGGGGCCTCCCCACGATGCTCGCCCACTTCTCCTGGGTCCCCCTGCTGGACGACTATTCCGAAGGCAGCGTAATGCGTTGGATGACAGACCAATTCTAGAAAACTATGCATAAAAGAGTCCTTCTTTTCCTGGCCATCCTATCCGCATCTGCCGGACTCCGCGCCCAGGAATTCACCTACCCCTTCCAGAATCCCGTCCTGTCCGAAGACGAACGCCTGGACAACGCCGTGTCGCTGATGACCGTGGACGAGAAGATCGCCACCGTCGTGGGCCAGGGCGTGCCCCGGCTCGGGATCGACAATCCCGGTGCCACCGAAGCCATCCACGGCATCGTGCGCGGCGGCGACTCTGAACTCAAGAGCCTCGGCAACGCCGGCCAGTTCGGCAACTGGCCCGGCTGGACCCCGCCCAAATACCGCAACAGCACCGCCTTCCCCCAGGCCTACGGCATCGGTGAGACCTGGGACCGGGAAATGGCCTGGACCGTGGGTGACGTGATGTCCTACGAGGCCCGTTTCTATTCCAAGGACAATCCCCGCAAGGCCCTGGTCCTGTGGGCGCCGAACGCCGACATCGCGCGTGACCCCCGCTGGGGCCGCACCGAAGAAAGCTTCGGCGAGGATCCCTACCTCGTAGGCGAGCTGGTGGCCGCCGAAGTGAAAGGCATCCAGGGCGACGACCCCACCTACTGGCGCGGCGCCTCCCTGATGAAGCATTTCCTCGCCAACAGCAACGAAGACAACCGCTACGGCACCGATTCCCGCTTCGACGAATCCCTGTTCCGCGACTACTACTCCTACGGCTTCTGGAAAGGCGCCAAGGCCGGAGCCAAGTCGCTGATGACCGCCTACAACGCCTACAACGGCGTGCCCTGCATCGCGAACGACTTCATCGGGACGATCCTGCGCGACGAATGGGGTATGGACGGCACCATCGTGGACGACGCCGGCGCCCTGCGCTATATGGTCGAGCCCCACAAATACGCAAAAGACATCAACGAGGCCGTCAAGCTGGCTCTCGAAGCCGGCCTGACACGGTTCATCGACTCCAACTTCCAGCAGGTCAAGGCCGCCTGGGACGCCGGACTCATCTCCGAAGAAGTCCTGGACGCACGTACCAAGTGCAACCTCCGGACAATGCTCAAGCTTGGCCTGATGGACGCCGCCTGCCCTTACGACCAACAGGGATTCGGCTCCGACGAGGACATCCCCTGGGAGCGCCAGGAATTCAAGGACAAGGCCCGCCTGGTCACGCAGAAATCCATCGTACTGCTGAAGAACGAGGGGGACATCCTTCCCATCGACAAGGCTAAGGTCAAGAAGATCGCCGTGTTCGGCAACCGCGCCGAGGCCGTCCTGAAGGACTGGTACGGCGCCCTGCCCACCTACCGCATCAGCCCGCTGGAAGGCATCCGGGCCAAGGTGGAAGGCACCGGCGTGGAAGTCCGCTTCCAGCGCTGGGATTCCGACGGTTCCGCCCAGGAACTGGCCCGGTGGGCCGACGTGTGCATCGTGTGCGTGGGCAACCATCCCGCCACCAGCCCCGACTGGGACGACCAGTCCGTCCAGTCCCCCTGGGCCTACGGCACCGTGGCCGGCGACGGCCGCGAGGCGCTGGACCGCCGCTCGCTGCAGCTGGAAACCGAAGACCTGATCAAGGTCATCTGGCAGGCCAACCACAACACCGTGGCGGTCCTGATCAGCAGTTTCCCCTTCGCCATCAACTGGACGGCCGCGAACGTGCCGGGCATCGTCCACCTCACGCAGTGCAGCCAGGAGCTCGGCAGCGCCCTCGCGGACGTGCTCTTCGGCGACTACAACCCCGCCGGGCGCCTCACCCAGACCTGGGTGAGCGACATCCTGGACCTGCCGAATATGCTGGACTACGACATCCGCCACGGCCGCACCTATATGTATTTCAAAGGCAAGCCCATCTTCCCCTTCGGCTTCGGCCTCAGCTACACGAGTTTCAAATATTCCGGCCTGAAGGCATCCCGCGACGGCGACGACTTCATCTTCCGCTTCCGGCTCAGGAACACGGGCGCACGCGATGGCGAGGAAGTCGTGCAGCTGTATGCCAGCTTCCAGGGTGACGACGCGGCCAGGCGCCTGCGCGGCTTCGAACGCATCGCCCTCAAGGCCGGCGAGCAGAAGGAGGTGGTGATCCGCGTACCCGCGGACGATATGAAGCTCTGGGACGAGGGCGCTCACGCCTTCGCCTTCCGCGGCAGGAAGGCCCGCATCCAGATCGGCGCTTCCTCCGCCGACATCCGTCTCAGAAAGAGCGTCAAGTTATAATGGGAAAGCGGGCTGGTCCTCATCGGACCGGCCCGCTTCCATTATCCCGGGGTCTTTCTACTGCCCCGCCCACTCGCGGGCGAGGGAAAGGACCTCCTCCACCTTGCTGCCGTCCATTTTCCTGTGCGCGGAGAACCACGCCTCGATGGCGTCTTTCCCGTCCGGGAAGCACCTTTGGAAATTCTTCTTGGTCAGCGTCAGCACGGCGTCTTTCCGATAGAGGAACGCTTCCTCGCTCAGACGGTACGGGACATTCCGGTTCTCATCGAACAGATAGTATTTCGAGTCGGACTGGATGCCCATCACGTTGCTCACGGCCGTGGTCTGGCTTTCCATCCCGTAACCGGAAGTCTTGCTGTCCGTCAGCAGGAGCACGTTGCGGCGCACGGCGACAGACACCTCGTCCGTAACCGGAATCAGCCGGAGGAAACCACCGTTATAGGGTACGAACGTGACGCCGCCGATGACGACGCGCGTCATCGAATCGTCCATCTCCACGGCCAGTTCCGTCCCGTCCTTGTCGTTGTACCGGATGGTGTTGTCCACCGCGCAGATGTTGAACTTGCCGATGGCCGGAGCCTTGTCCCGGAACTGCACGGAGCCCTGTGCCATTTCGGGCATCAGGTAGAAGACGTCCACCGGAAGCCCTCCATCCCCGTCCTGCGCCCACAGGGCCGCGGCCGACCCGAACAGGGCGGCGACGGCCAGGGCGAAGAGTCTTTTCATCGTGCGGTCCATAGCAGCGGACTAGATGGTGACTTCAGCCTGCTGCCGGATGTCGTCAGAAGCGGCGCCAAGCAGGAGCTGCAATTTGCCGTGCTCCAGGTCCCAGGCGTTCTTTTCGACATTCCAGTAGCGCAGGTCCTTCAGCGGGACTTCCAGCGTCACGGTCTTCTTCTCGCCGGCCTTGAGGCTCACACGGGAGAAAGCCTTGAGTTCCTTGGCAGGCCATTCGACGGTGGCGCCGGGACGGGCCACGTACAGCTGGACCACCTCATCGGCGTCCATAGCGCCCTCGTTGGCGAGCTCGAAACTGACCGTCACGGCGTCCGCGCCGGCGGCGGCCGTCATCTCGCCATAACCGAAGGTCACATAGGAGAGGCCGTGGCCGAAGGCATACATCGGCTTCACCTCCTTGGTGTCGAACCAACGGTATCCCACCAGCGCACCCTCGGTGTACTTGGAGGTCGGCTTGGGCAGGGCGTCGATGAAGGCCTGGCGCTCCTCGGGCGACATCTTGAGCACGTCCTCACGGTACATCAGGGTGAACAGGTCGCCGCCCTGGGTCTTGTCCGGGAAATTGCCCAGCGCGAAGGCCGGGGAATCTTCCAGCTTGGCCGGGAAGGTGAACGGAAGCTTGCCGGACGGGGCGATATCGCCGAAGAGGACCTCGGCGAGCGCCGTACCGCCCTCGGTGCCGTTCCACCAGCCCTGGACGATAGCCGGGCTGACGGGCTCCAGCTGCCGCAGGTCGGTGGGACCGCCGGAAACCAGCACGGTCACCAGGTTCTTGTTGGCGGCATAGAGGGCCTTCACCACCTCGTTCTGGCCCACGGGCAGGTCGATGTCAGCTCGGTCACTGCCCTCGGTCTCGATGCTCTTGTTGGTGCCGCCGAAGAAGATCACGACGTCGGCCTGCTTCGCCAGCTTCACGGCTTCGGCGAGGAGCTTCCTGTCGGCCTTCTCATCGATGGCGGCAGCCTCGAGCGGATCCGGCTTGGCCGGAGCGGGGCCCCAGCGGCGGCCCGGGAAGTTCTTGTAGCCAGGGGCATAAAGCACTTCCACGCCCGCGCCTGCGCGCTTCCGGATGCCCTCGAGCGGAGTCACCTCGTAAAGGGCCTTCACGCCGGCACCCATACCGCCGGACTGGGTCTTCAGCACGGCGTTCTGGCCGATGATGGCGATCTTCTTCACGCCGGCCTTCAGCGGCAGGACACCGCCTTCGTTCTTCAGCAGGACGATGGACTTCTCGGCCACCGCCTTCGCGATCTCCCGGCACTCGGGCTGGGAGGTCTGCTTCGTGTTGGCCACGTCGTCCGGGATGGCCTCGACGGCGTAACGGACGCGGAGGATCTGCTTGACCTTGTCGTTCACCATCTGCTCGGTCAGGGCGCCGGTGGCGATGGAGTCGATAACGGGCTGTCCCAGGTAGTTGTCGCCGGTCATCTGGACGTTCAGGCCGTGGAGCATCGCGCCCATCGTGCTGTGGGTACCGCCCCAGTCGGACACGGTGAAGCCCTTGAAGCCCCACTCGCCACGAAGGATCTCGTTCAGCAGGTGCTCGTTCTCGGAGCAATAGTCGCCGTTGACCTTGTTGTAGGCCGGCATCACGCTCATCGCACCGCCCTCGATGATAGCCCGCTCAAAGGGCTTGAGGTAGATCTCACGGAGGGTCCGCTCGTCCACCTGGGCGTCCACGCTGCCCCGGTTGGTCTCCTGGTTGTTCACGGCGAAGTGCTTGATGCACACCGCGGTGCCCTGGTCCTGCACGCCCTTGGTATAATACAGCGAGAGGGCTGCGCTGAGGATGGGATCCTCGCTCAGGTACTCATAGGTGCGGCCGCCCACCGGCAGACGCTGGATGTTCACGGCCGGGCCGAGGATCACGTCCTTGCCGCGCAGGCGGGCTTCGATGCCCATACCCTTGCCATACTGGTAGGCCAGGTCCTCCGACCACGTCGCCGCCAGGGCGGATCCCGTGGGGAAATAGGTGGCGGAGTCCAACTGCCAGCCTGCGGACTGGAAACCGTTGGGCACGCCCTCCTCGCGGATGCCGAAGGGGCCGTCGGCGTAGTGCATATCGGCAATGCCGAGGCGCTCGACGCCGGCGGAAGACATATTCGTCTTGCTGTGCAGCATCGCGACCTTCTCCTCGAGGGTCATCTGCGCGATGACCTTGTCGATCTGCCTGTCGTTGACGGTAAGCTTGTCCTGCGGCGTTTTCGGAGCCGGAGTGCAGGCCGCCAGGCAGCAGGCCAGACCGATGATCGTTAAGAATCTTCTATACATAACGGTTGGATTGAATATGCAAAAATACGCTAAATATTTTACCGGAACAACGTCGGCGCGAAGGTCGTGAGGTCGGCGCGCCAGGTGGTCCAGCTGTGACCTGCCTGGGCGTTCTCCATATAGTCGAACCGGAGGCCGAGTTCCTGAAGAGCATTGCGGGTATTGATGCAGTTCTGATAAGCGATGTCGGTGGGGCCGCCCTGCGTGAAGACAAAAGCCTTGTAGGTCTTGTTGATCTTGTCCGCATTGGCCGCCACGTTCAGCCGCGCCGCCTCGGCGGCAGGGTCCTGCCCCGGCTGGAGGCTGGACGAGAGCACCCAGGCATAGCGGAACATATCAGGCTTGCGGAAGACGACTTCCATCGTCTCCATACCACCCATCGACAGCCCGGCGACCGCACGGGCCTCGGGCTTCGCGATCACGCGGTAATTCGCCTCCACGAAAGGGATGATGTCGGTGAACATATCGTCCGCGAAGGGCGGGACTTCGTTCGGAACGTCCGTTATGGTGCCGTTGGGCATCACCACGATCATCGGGACGATCCTGCCGGCCGCCAGCAGATTGTCAAGGATCCACCCGGCAGCACCCACGGTGGGCCAGGAGGAATCATTGTCCCCGCCCCCGTGGATGAGGTAAAGGACCGGCAGTTTGGCCTTTGAATTCTCGTACCCGGCCGGGGTCCAGACGTGCATACGGCGCATCGTCCCGAGGGTTTTCGAGTAGTACCAGCGCTGTGCCAGGGCCCCGTGCGGGACATCCTTGACATAGCTCTCCCCTACGGTTACCAGCGCCGAGGAGTCATCCACCTGCGGGCTTCTGGGGTCCTGTACCGACGTGCCGTCCACGATGAAATGATAGCGGAACACGCCTTCACCGAGGCCTTCGCATACTCCCTTCCAGACGCCGTCCGGCATCTCGCGGAAGACGACCGGCCGGTCCCAGGGCAGGTCTCCCGTCACGGCGACCGTCCGGGCCTTGGGAGCATAGATCTGGAATACCACCTTGCCGTCCGGCAGGACGACGGCGGAGCGGAGGGTATCGTTGGGCGTGGTCTGCCGCATCCATTGGGCGGACAGCGGCAGACCACAGCTCAAGACAGTCAGGATAAGCAGGAAGCGTCTCATTTGAACAGCTTCGGGGCGAAAGTGTTCAGATAGAGGCGCCAGTTGGCCCAGGTATGGCCGCCGTCGGAGACGTAGAAGATATGGTCCAGGCCCTGCTCGGTGAGGGTCTTGTCCAGGGTCTTGGAGCCTTCGAAGAGGAAGTCGGCGTCGCCGCAGGCGAGGAAGTAAAGCTTCACGCCGGCTTTCTTGAGGGTCGCGATCTGCTCGGGGGTGGCGCTGCCGGCCGCGGAGAGCGGGCAGATATAGTCGAACATCTGCGGATAGAGGATGGAGGCGGTGATGGTATGGCCGCCGCCCATCGACAGGCCGGCGATGGCGCGGGCCTCGGGCTTCGCGATCACGCGGTAGTTCTTCTCGATGAAGGGGACGATCTCCTCGCAGAGGCTCACCACGTAGCCGTTCATCAGGCGGTTCCGCTCGGCTTCCGGCATATCCTGGAGTTGCTCCTGCATCCGGCGGTAGTCGGGCTGCGGGGCGGTCGGGATGCCCAGGGTCACGGCGGCCTGCTGGTTGGCGTTGCCGTTCGGCATCACCACGATCATCGGCTCGGCCAAACCCTTCTCGATAAGGTTGTCGAGGATCTGGGCGGTGCGGCCCATCGAGATCCAGGCTTCCTCGTCGCCGCCGGCGCCGTGCAGCAGGTACAGCACCGGATACTTCTTCTTGGGATTGCTCTCGTAGCCGTACGGGGTATACACGGTCAGGCGGCGGTTGATGCCGAGGACCTTGCTGTCATACCAGGGATGGCTGACGGTGCCGCGATGGCCGGCCTCGCCATAGTTCTCGGTACGCTGGCCGGGAACGATGAGCATATTGAGGAAACGGGTGCCGTCGCGCTGCACCATAATGTTCTGCGGGTCGTTCACGGACACGCCGTCCACCACGAAATTGTAGGTGTAGATTTCCGGGGCGGGAAGGGGGACCTTCACGGACCAGATGTTGTTCGCGCCGCGGACCATATCGATGCTGTCGCCGTAAGGGTTGGGCATCCAGGAGCCGCTGAGCTTGACATAAGTGGCATAGTCGGCGCGGAAGCGGAAGGTCACACTGTCGCCCTGGATATCAGGGGAAACGACCTGGACGCCGCGGCCGCCGAAATTGAAGTTGGCAAGTTCCTGGGCTTGCAGGGATGCGGCCAGCACGAGGGCGGCCGAGAGGATGGTAACGATTCTTTTCATCGGTTATTTGAAGAGTAAAGGAACAAATTCGCTAAGATAGATACGCCAATTGCGCCAGATGTGGCCGCCGTCGGTCTCCATATAGGTATAAGGATAGCCTGCGGCGTCCAGCTTCGCGCGGAACTCGTTGTTGGACTGGATGAGGAAGTCGGTGCTTCCGATACCGATCCACAGCATCGCGGGTTTCTTGGAGAAGTAGGTGGCGAGCTTGCCGTCGACGTTCTCGTAGATCTCCTTGTGGGCGGCAGTCTGCTCGGAACCAGTGCCGATGGCGGCGGAGAACATACCGGAATAGTTGAACATATCCGGGTTGTTCAGCGTGATGTAGAGCGTATGGAAACCGCCCATCGACAGGCCGCAGATGGCGCGGCCCTGCTTCTTCGCGATGGTCCGGTAGTGGCTGTCGATGAACTTCACGACCTCCGGGAAGGCGGTCTCGAAGGTGCCCTCCATCGTCTGCGGCAGGTCCATCGTCGGACGGGTATAGCCGGTGGAATTCTCCAGCGGGGCGGCCTCCTGGGAGATGTTGCCGTTGGTGAAGACGACGATCATCGGCCGGGCCTGGCCGCGGGCGATCAGGTTGTCCAGGATCTGCGTGGCGCGGCCCTGCGTGACCCAGGCGTCCTCGTCGCCGCCGATGCCGTGCAGCACGTACAGGACGGGATATTTCGCCTTGGGATTGTCATCATAGCCGGCCGGGGTATAGACCGTCATCCGGCGGTCGAAACCCTCCGTGGCGCTGTGATACCACACTTTGGACACGGTCCCGTGGGGGACGCGGTGGATGGCGTAAAGGTCGCTTCGGGCGCCCGCCTGCGGAACCAGCAGCACGCTGGTCAGCGAGGCGATGTCGCGGTTCACGAAAACGTTGTTCGGGTCGATGACCTGGGTGCCGTCCACGGAGAACGTATAGGTATACATCTCAGGCTCCACCTTGAAGGGGGTGGTGTATTCCCACACGCCGCCCTGGCCTTCCCGAAGTTCTCCCACGCCGGGTGCGTCATAGCTGACCTTCTGGCCGTTCATTTCGAACTCCAGCTTCTGCGTGGGCAGGAAATCGCCGGACACGGTCACGCGCACGGCCTTGGGGGCCACGTAGCGGAAAGTGACGGTTCCGTCCGGATTGATGACGGGCGACTCGACGCCGGCCCCGCCGAACAGGGCCTGCTGCGCGAATGCGGTCACGCCCAGCAGGAGCGCCGCCGCAAGGGTCAAGGTTTTTTTCATATCTGCTTTCTTCACTTTTTACAAATATACAATATTAGAAGGTTTCTCCAACCTTCTGGAGCGCTTTCGGCAGGCACTCCTGCCAGAAGGTCCAGTAATGGATGCCGGCCCGGGCGATCCATTCGCATTGCAGGCCGTTATCCTTCATATAATTGGCCAGCGCCTCGGCATCGGCGTTGTTGACCGTGGTGTCTTCCGTCCCCACCTCGATGGTGAAGGGCGGGAACACCGACTTGCTGGACTGGGCGTCGATCAGCGTCGTGAACCAGTCGGCGACGGCCGGGCTCATCGCATAGCCGTAGGTGAACTTTTCCGGATACTTCAGCGCGTGGTACAGCGTACCGTATCCGCCCATCGAAAGGCCGGCTATCGCCCGCTTTCCGCTGAACTTGTACGCACTTTCCACTTCAGGCATCAGTTCCTCGTGAAAATAGGTTTCGAAGTTCCCCGAGTAGAAAGTCAGCTGGGCGTCCGGCATCACGATGATCATCGGCGTGCCTCCGTTCTTCACGTATCGGGCCGCGATGGCGGCCGCATTCCCGCCGGAAGGCATCCCATAACTCACTTCCGTGGACAGCCAGGCATCCTGGTTGTCCCCCGCCCCGTGCAACAGATACAGGAAGGGATAGGCCTTCTTCTCGTCGAAACCCGGCGGCAGCCAGACGTTGTATTTCATCGTCTGCTTCATCGCCGTGCTCTGGATGGTCCGTCCGCGGACTTCCTGCCCGTTGGGATACAGCAGATCCAGCAGGTTCACGGGATCCGTATCCTCCGGTTCTTCTTTGCCACAGGCACCGAGGGCCAGGGCCCCCAGTGCCAGTGCAGCAAAAAACTTGAACAAACGTTTCATCTATTCGAACTTGCCCACGAAGGAATAGCCCGTGGAGCCGACGAACTTGAAGGTGCCGTCCCCGACCTTGGTCACGGTCAGGGTCTCGCCCGGATTGACCAGGACGACGGAGCCGTCCGCCGCGACGTAGCGCGTTCCGCCCATACCCATACCCCAGGCGCTCAGGTCGTAGCCGTTGCCGAAGGTGTGGTCTTCGTGCGCATATTCCTTGCACACATATTCACCCTCGAAATCGGAGGATCCTTCCGTCAGCACCAGCTGGAACCATACGCACTCCTCACCGTCGGCGTTCTTGAGGGTCAGGTTGTGCGTCTTCACGCCGGAGACGGGAGCGAAGGTCTCGTCCACCGGGTCGGACAGTTCGTCGGCGATGGTATACGCGGCCTCTTCGCCTTCCGAACCGCCGTTGCCGACGATGAAGTCGAAGCCGTTGCCGGAGAACTCATAGATGCCCTCCGCGAGCTTGGACACGCTGAGGGTCTCGCCGGGATTGATGAGCACCACCGCGCCGTCCTTGAGATAGCGGGAACCGCCCATACCCATACCCCAGGCGCTCAGGTCATAGCCGTTGCCGAAGGTGTGGTCCTCGTGTGCGTACTCGGTGCAGGTGTAATTGCCGGACAGGTCGGTGACCCCTTCCGTCAGGACGAGGTCGAACCAGGCCACCTCTTCTCCGGCCTTGTTGATGAAGGCCAGGGAGTGCGTCGTCACGCCCGCGACGGGGGTGAAGGTATTGTCCACGGCGCCGCCCAGCGTCTCGGTGTAGGTGTAGTCCGGCGTGGGAGCACCGGAGGGGGTAAGGGCCTCGATGGCGCCTTCGAAAACGGCCCAGTGAGGGTACGTGCTCTCTTCGCCCCAGGTGATGACCCAGTTGGCGCCCTTCTTCTCGACGGTGATCGTTTCGGCGCTGATATGCGTCGCCTCACCGGCGTTCCACCAGCAGGTGCCCCAGTGCATAATGCCCATTCCCCAGTCGCTCAGGTCGTACTCGTAGCCGGGAGCATACTGCCCCTCGCCCACGGTATCGCCGGTGGCGGCGGTGTAGACACCTTCGTGCAGATAGCCGTCTGCGCTGTAGACGTCGGCCGTCAGGGTGCAACCGTCTCCGGAAGGAGTCCCCATCGCGTCCACGCTCATTCCTTCGGTACCCAGCTTGAAGGTCACGGTACCGTTGGCGTTGGCCTGGGCGATCAGCATCTCGGTGAGCCTCACCGGTTCCGGATCCGGATCGAAATGGATGGTGCCGGTCCACTTGACCTTGTAGGGCGCACCGTCATCGAGGAACAGCACGGCGGAAAGCGTGTAGTTTTCCCCGTCCTGGGTAACCGTGATGGTGCCGGAAGCAACCTGCTTGCCGTTGACGGAAGTCTGGCCGAGGATGAAGTTACCCTTCCTGGCAGCGCCTGCGACAGCTTCCGTATAGGCGTTGGAGGTCAGATAGTAAGCGTCGCCGACAAGCGTGGCGTGAAAGGTGTTCGAACCGTCGGAGAGGTCGAGCGTGAAGAGGCGCTGGCCGTCCACCTTGGCAGCATCGGAACTGATCTGGGTCATCTCCAGCACGGTCGGAGCCGGGAAGATACCCTTCAGCGGGTCCAGGACCGACTTGTAGCAGGAGGTCAGGCCCAACAGAAGCAGTCCGATCAGAAATATGTTCTTTTTCATATGCATACAATTTTAAGGACGATTAATAACCCGGGTTCTGCTGGATCTCGCTGTTGAGGCGGATTTCCGTGGCAGGATAAGGAAGGCGCTCGTTCTTGCCGGCCTTGAAGCCGAAAGCAGGGTTGCCGCAGCTCTTGTACTGGACCTGGCCGTTCACCTGGAGTTCAGGATAGGTGTCGCCGTTCTTGGACATCTTGCTGCCTTCGCCCCAGCGGAGGAGGTCCTGCATACGGGTACCTTCGCCGAAGAGTTCCAGACGCTTCTCTAGTTTGATGTCGTCCAGCGTGACGGAGCCCTTGCTGGCAAGCCGGGCACGGTTGCGGACCATATTCACGTATTCGGCAGCCTTGGAAGCGTTGCCTGCGGCCAGATGGGCCTCGGCGCCGCAGAGCAGCACCTCGGCGTAACGCATCCACAGGGTGTTGGCCATATAGACATAGTCGTTGCCCATACCGCGCTCCTCGGCCAGGATGCGGAGTTTCCACATAAAGTAACCTTCGCCGATCACCGGGCTCTTGAGGGTGATGCCCAGTTCGCCGGTCAGCTGGTCGAGGGTCTTCAGGGACTCGTTCAGACGGTAGCCGTCGACGCCTTCGTCCTTGACGAAATCGTCATACAGGCTCTTGGTAGGCACGCGGAAACCCCAGCCCGTGTTCATAATGGGCGTGTCGGCCGGCCAGTTCATCTTGTCCATACGCCAGTTGGTCATCAGCGCGTACATCGAGAAGTTCTGCCAGGAATTGTTGTCGTCGTGCACGCGGTTGCTCTCGAAGAGGCTTTCGACGTTGTGCTTATGGGAGGCACGGTGGATGAGGCTGTAGTCGTCCATCAGCGCATATTTGCCGGAATTGACGACGGCGTCGAACTGCGCGGCGGCCTCGGCGTTCTTCCCCTGCCACAGATAGACCTTGCCCAGGAGGGCCTGCGCGAACTGCTTGGTCACGCGCCAGGTGGTGTTGTCGTTCAGGCCGGTCTTCTCGGCCAGGGCGCCGGAAGAGATGGCCTCGTTCAGGTCCTTCTCCATCAGGCCCCAGAGTTCCTCGTCCGTTCCGTTGGGAACGTTATACTCGGACGGAGAAAGCTCGTGGTCCACGAGCGGCGGGTTGCCCCACATCGTCTTCAGGTCGAAGTAGGCGAAGGCGCGGAAGACCTTGGCCTCGGCACGGGCCATCTTGGCCATATCGGAAGCCCCTTCCTCCTCCACGTGGCCCAGGATGACGTTGGCCTTGTAGATCAGCGTATAATAGGTGGTGAACATACTCTGGACGTAATCCTCTTCGGCGTCGAAGGTGAACTCGTTCAGATGCTCCAGGTTGTTGTTGTCTCCGCGCATCGAACCGCCGGCCCAGAAGTCGTCGGTAAGCATCGCCTTGCAGAGCTTCACATTGTATTCCCAACCGCGTACTTCCAGATACATAGCCACGTCGGCGGACAGGATCTGGTCATCGGTATTGTAATAGGTATTGTAGTCCAGGACTCCTTTCTGCGGGATGTCCAGCATATCGGAGCAGGAAACGGCAGCAAAAGAACAAACGGCTGCCACAACAGACAGAATCAGATTTCTTGTTTTCATAAGGCAGTCAGTCTTAGAAGGTGATGTTTATACCGAAAACGACCTTCTTGGCGGTCGGATAGGAACCCTTGTCGACGCCCAGGCTGCTTCCCGTACCGGTGATCTCGGGATCGAAGCCCGGATACTTGGAGAAGGTGAACCAGTCGTCCAGGGAACCATAGATACGCAGATTATCCACCTTGAACTTGCGGGTGAAGCTCTGCGGGAGCGTGTAACCGAGCTGGATCTGCTTGATCTTGGCGTAAGAGCCGTCAAAGACCACGGCGTCGGAGGTGAGGTACTGCTGCCAGTTGGCGGCGTTGGCGGCCGGGGTGGTGCCGTTGGTATGCTCCGGCGTCCAGCGGTCCTCCGTGAGGAAGCTCAGGCGGTTGGACGGGTAGTCCACCACGGTGAGGCAGTTGAAGATCTTGCTGCCGGCGGCGCCGGTGAGGAAGACCACCGCGTCGAGGCCCTTCCAGGCAGCGTTCAGGGTGATACCGTAGTTCACTTTCGGGATACCGGAACCGAGGTCCATCTTGTCGGCCTGGGTGGCGTCGCCGCTGCCGTCGACGTCTTCGAACATAGCGTTACCGTTGGTGGGATCGATACCCGTGAAATGGTAACCGTAGAAATGCCAGGCGGGATAGCCTTTCTCGAAACGGGTGATGGTGCCGTAGTTGCGCACGCCGGTGCCGTCGATACCGTCGGAGAGGGTCTCGTGCAGGTACGTCACTTCATTCTTGAGGGTAGAGAGGTTGCCGCCGATGCTGTAGCTGAAGTCGCCAATCTGGTCTCTCCACTTGAGTTCGAACTCGAAACCGGTGTTGCGCACGTTGCCGGCGTTCACCGGAGACGCGGTCACGCCCACCACGGTGGACGGGGTGATACCGGTCACGATCAGGTCCTTGGTCATCTTGTTGAACCAGTCCACGCTGAAGGTCAGGCGGTCGCGCAGGAAGCGCAGGTCCAGACCGAAGTTCAGCTGCTCGGAGGTCTCCCACTTGAGCTCTTCGTTACCGGTGGAGGAAGGGGCGTAACCCAGCAGATACTCCAGGCCGTTTCCGGTAGGATAGTTGCCCGTCTGGGCGATCACGTTGGCGTAGCGGTATCCGCTCAGGCCGGCGAGGGAACCGTTCTGGCCCCAGCTGGCGCGGAATTTCGCGAAGTTGACCACGCCCTTGAGCGGGACGAAGAAGGGCTCCTCGGAGATCGTCCAGCCGGCGGATACGGAGGGGAAGTAACCCCAGCGCATCGGCTTCGGCAGGATGGAAAGGTCGGCCGCGTCCGCGCGGAAGGAAACCTGCACGTTGTACTTGTTCTGATAGCTCCAGTTGGCACGTCCGAAGTAGGAAAGCTTGCGGGAGATGTTCGGGGTGGCGCCGCTCACGGAAGGGACGGCGTTGGCCGAAGCGGAACCGAAGTAGTAGAACAGCGGATCGTTCTGGGTGACGCCCAGGTCGTCGTCGCTGCCGCGGTAGCTTCCGCTCATCGAGAAGCTGCGGGAGCTGGAGAAGGAGTTACCCACCATCACGGTCACGAAATGCTTGCCGAAGTTCTGGTTCCAGTTGGCGAAGTTCTCCCACTGATAATACATCGAATTGCTGTCGGAACCGGACAGGCCGATATAGTTCTGGTAGGCGTTCTGGTTGATGTAGTAGTTGAGGCTGTAGCCGTAGTTGTCGCTGGAGGACAGGCGGTAACCCACGCGGGAAGTGATCGTCAGGTTCTTCCAGGGCGTGAAGTTGACGGAAGTGGAGCCGTTGATGTTGAATCCGTGGGAATCGCTGTAGGAACGGTCGCGCATAATGCGCGGGTTCACGTTCTCGGACGGGTTGAAATAAGAAGCGGCGTAGTAGTTTCCGTTCTCGTCCTTGAGCAGGTTGCGGCCGGCGTCCAGATAGGACTGCATATAGGCAGGAAGTGCATCCGGAGCATAGGTCGGAGGGGTCAGCGGATCCAGCTGCAGTGCGGAGAGCACGGCGGAACCGTAGTCGGAGCCCTCGGAGACGCTGCGGGCCTGGTAGTACTCGACCTGGTTGTTGGTCTGGATTTCCAGCCAGGGCTTGAACTTCCAGCTGGCGTTCACCATAAAGGTAAGGCGCTTGTAGACGTCTGCGTCGCCCACGAACATACCGTTGTTGTCCAGATAGGCGGCGGAGACGTAGAGGTTGCCGCGGTCGTTGCCGCCGCTGAACGAAAGGTTATGATGCTGCATCAGGGAATTCTCGTAGGAATAGGCCAGCCAGTCGGTGTTGGTCTGGAAGTCCCAGTTGGCGTAGAAGTCCTGGATGTTGTAACGGCCGTTCTCGATGAAGTACTGCATATACTGCTCGGAGTTCATCACCTTGGGCACGTGGTTCAGGCTCTGGGAAGTCAGCTGGTAGGAGTAGCTGATCCGGCCTTCGCCCTGGCCGCGGCGGGTGGTGATCATCACCACGCCGTTACCGGCCTCGGCGCCATAGATGGCGGCGGAAGCACCGTCCTTCAGGACTTCCATCGACTCGATGTCGTTGGGGTCGATACCGGCGATGGAATTGGTGCGGCGGCCGTCCACGACGTACAGCGGGTTGGAGGAACCGTTGGAGGAGATACCGCGGACCTGGATGCTCGGGGAAGCGCCCGGGCGGGCGGAGTTGGAGAACACCTGGACACCGGCGGTCTTGCCCTGGAGGGCGGACTCGGGGGAAGTGATGGTTCGGTTCTGGATGTCTTCGGATTTCACCTGGGAGATGGAACCGGTCACATCCGACTTCTTCTGGACACCGTAGCCCACGACCACGGTCTCTTCCAGCATTTCAGCGTCCACGGCGAGCTTGACGTTGAGCGTACGGGATTCGTTCACGACAAACTCCTGCGTGGCGAAGCCGACGGACGAGAACACCAGGGTCGCGCCCGCAGGCACGCTGATGGAATAGTTGCCGTCGAGGTCCGTCACGACGCCGTTGGTGGTGCCTTTCTCGAAGACACCGGCACCGATCACCGGCTCGTTCTGGTCATCGACGACTGTTCCGGAGACCGTCACCCGCGTCTGAGCCGCGAGCGAGAGTCCCATCAAGAGCGACAGCCCGAAAGCTGCCAGTCTTTTCAATGCAGAATTACTCATTTGACTAGATAATTGGTTAATATGATAATTTAGATTCGATATTGAGCAGCATCGTCGCCGGCCTGGCGGCCGTGTAGGGCTCCCAGGCGGGGATGCCATCGGCGGACGGGACGCCCGTCCTGGCGAAGTTCGTCCAGAGGCGGCTGATGCGATGGCCGAGTTCGACGGCGTCGGCGCCGCCGCCCGTGAAGGTCCGGTGCAGGGCTACGTTGTCGAACACGAAGGGGATCTCGATGCAGTGCGTGCTGCCCAGTGCGCCGTCCAGCACCGGGGACTCCCAGGTGAACTGGTACAGATACACCGGAGCACAGCCGGCTGCGGCGCGGTCGGCCGCCTGCTGCACGGCAAGCGGCTTGAAGATGGGATCTTCCCGGTCACGCGTGAATTCGTGATAGGTGGTGCCGATGATGACCGGGATGTCCTTCGACAGGGCCATCGAGGCCGGCGAACCGGGCTGCTCGGGCAGCACGTCGCCGTCCACCACCGGACGGGTACCGAAAATGATCTGGTTCAGGAAGTTGACGGGCAGTTCGCCGTCCTGCTCCGCCTCCGCGCGCA
Organism: Bacteroidales bacterium; assembly: GCA_017548445.1. The sequence goes on from JAFYZZ010000024.1 coordinate 25,122, forward strand.
CTTCGGCGACGGCGGCGTCATAAGCTTCCAGCAGCGTCGCGTACGGGACTTTCGCGATCTCGTCGATGCGGGAAGGGTTGATGCCCAGGCGGCGCACCGTGGCGGCGCCGATGCGGCGCGACCACTTCTGTGGCAGCGCCTCCAGGATAGAGCCGCTCTCGACGACCGCCTTGCTGAAAAGGCCTTGCGCAGAGGGCATCGCAAGTAGGGTGCACACCTTGCCGCCACCGCCCGACTGGCCGAAGATGGTCACGTTCGCGGGGTCTCCCCCGAAGGCGGCGATGTTGTCGCGGACCCACTCCAGCGCCTTCACGATGTCGGTCATTCCGAGGTTGCCGGAAGCCGCGTACTTGGCGCCGAAGCCGGAAAGGTCGAGGAAGCCGAGGACATTGAGCCGGTGGTTGAGCGACACGACCACGACGCCGTGGTCGCGGGCGAGGTTGGCACCGTCATAGCCGATCTGTTCCTGGCCGGAACCGGCGCTGAAACCGCCGCCGTGCAGCCACACCATCACCGGACGCTTGCCGCCGTCGCCGATGCCGGAGGTCCATACATTGACGCGGAGGCAGTCTTCGTCGGGGAATCCGTCGTCCCAGTGCATCGCGAAGGCCTGGTCGTCGTCGTACCAGCCGGTCCGGGCGCCCTGCGGGCAGGTGGGACCGTAAGCCCGGCTTGCACGGACTTCCGTCCAGGGCTCGGGATCGACGGCAGGCCGGAAACGCTCCGCCCTGGCGTAGGGAATGCCTTTGTAGGTAAAGACCCCGTCTTCGATGTAGCCGGCTACGGGGCCGGAACCTGTCTGCACCGTGGAGGCCTTGGCGGAAGTCTCCAGGACGTGGAGTTCGCCGCCCTGTCCGGCGTGGCCGGGCCCCTGGCTGCAGGCCGCCACGAGGAAGGCGGCGGACAACAGGAAAAAGGTTTTTGCGTGTCTCATACTGTGGTTCTGTTTCACTGGATGCAAAATTATCCCGAATATGGCTCTTTCTCTTTCTTACAATTTCAAATGCTTTTCCGGGTGTGCGACAGGGCCTTTTCGTTTGTTCATTTTTATTCTTTTTTGTTCAACAGCCACTTTATTTGAGAATATTTTCCTAATATAGAGGTATGAAAATGAAACGCTTGGTCTTTCTCCTCCTGCTGGCGGCCTGCAACGGGCCGCGGCCCGTGCCCGGGCCGTCCCTGGCTGCCGGCGGCACCGTCATCGCCGACCGGCTGTCCAACCAGCGCGTGAACGCATTCGCGGAGGATGCCGACGGCCACATATGGATCGGCACCTTCAGGGGGCTGGACAAATACACCGTACACGACTATCATCAGTATTTCGCCACAGGCGACACCCTGGGGCTGCCCGACAACCAGGTCACGGCCCTGCACTGCAGCGCCAACGGGCAGCTATGGGTGGCCACGATGAACGGCGTCGCAACCCGCAGGGACGACGGCCGCTTCCACGTCGTTCTCGCCAGCGGCAGTTTCTCCGGCATCTGCGAGACGCGCGACGGGCAGATCCTCTTCAGCGACGGGGCCACCCTGCAGCGCTATGATGCCGACAGCGACCGCATCCGGCCCGTCATCCGGGACTACGGCGGCGTCGTCACCCTGATCGGACAGGACGGCAACGTCTGGTCCGTCAGCAACCTGACGGAACTTCGCCGATACGACGCCCGCGACTTCCGGCTGGCCGGCTCCTGGCCGACGCGGCATCCTGTCTATCACGGCGCATCCGTCCCGACGGGCGAGATCTGGTTGTCGGGTATGGGCGAACTCAGCATCTTCGACCCGCGCTCTGAAAAATGGCAGGATGTCCCCGAGGCCATCCGGAAAGAGCGCCGGCTGTCCGGCGGCGACATCGACATCCTCTTCGCCAACGGGACGGATATGCTCCTGCACACCATCACGGACGGGATGTTCTGCTACAACCAGGCCACCGGCCGGCTCCTGCACCAGTCCGACCCCGCATTCCCCTACGACGTCCCGGATTTCGAGATCCGCACCCTGTTCCGCGACAGCCGCGGCAACCTCTGGTTCGGCTCCACCGACCAAGGCTACAGCGTCTCCTATACCGACCGTAACGGCTTCGACAGCAACCGTTTCCTCACCGATTACTTCCGCAACAGATCGGTCGTCTCCCTCTGCCCCGATCAGGCCGGGAACCTGTGGATTTCCACGCTCAACGACGGCCTGTATGTCTACGAACCCGGGAAGAATACCGTACGCCGCATCGACCTGCGGCGACTCGTCCCCGACAACAACATCGGCTACATCCGCTGCTACGACATCTTCTGCGACGCCCAGGGTGAGCTCTGGCTGGTGCTGACGGAAAAATACCGCGTCCTGCGGTGCCGCTTCGACGGACGGGAGCTCCGGGCCGTCGACCAGGTGGACCTGGTCAACCCCGTGACCGTCTCGCAGGACGACCTGGGGCGGATCTGGATCGCCAACTACACCGGGCAGCTGGTCCGCTACGACAAGGACACGCGCAAGACGGACTGGACCGCGCTCGGCGAGAATGCGCGATTCGCCCCCACCGTCCTTCTCCAGCTGGAACCGGGCCGGATGCTCGCCGCCACCTACGACACCACCGTCTGCGAGGTCAACACCAATTCCGCGGAGTTGCGGTTCCGTGCCCCTTCGGATTCCTGGAAGAGCGCCTTCAGGCGGATGCCGGCCAATCCCACCTGCCTGTTCAAGGACAGCGCCGGCGACATCTGGCTCGGCACGGTGGGCAGCGGCCTGCTGCATTATGATTCCGAGAACCGGGAGACCGTGCGGATGGAAGGCCTTTCCTGCCAGGACATCTGCGACGTCCGGGAAGACCTGCAAGGCAATGTCTGGATCAGCACGATGAACGGCCTGTGCCGTTACGACCGCACCGTCGGCACGTTCACCCAGTTCTTCGAGAGCGACGGAATCGGCGGCAACCAGTTCTGCGACCGCGCCTCCTGCCTCCTGCCTCCTGCCTGACGGCACCCTCGTCTTCGGCGGCACTCACGGAATCACCTGGTTCAACCCGCTGGATATCAGGCGCAAGCAGTCCGTTCCGCTGGTCTTCGAGGCCCTGCGCGTCCACAACACCCTCGTCCTCCCCGGGAAAGACTCCCCCATCGACCGGGAACTCTCCTCCTGTCCGGACGTGACCATCCGCCACGACCAGGACGGCTTCAGCATTTCCTACGCGGCCCTCGACTACAGCGAATACGCGGCCCCGCGCTACGACTATATGATGGACGGTTTTGACCGCTACTGGGTGGAAGCCGGCACGGCCAACGAAGCCTACTACGCCAATCTCCCGGCCGGCAGATATACCTTCCGCGTCCGCCTGCAGGACGATCCGGACTCCGAGCGGTCCCTCTCCGTACGCGTCCTCCCGCCCTGGTACCGCACCTGGTGGGCTTTCCTCCTGTACGCCCTCGCCGGGGTCGTGCTCGGGATCTTCGTCTGGCAGGCGCTCCGGCACATCCGCCGCGTGCGCAAGGAGGCTGCGCGGCACATCCGCGAAGTGCGGCGCGAACGCGAGATGGCGGAAGCCGCCCAGGAGCAGGAAAAGCGCCTCAACCGCATCCAGATGGATTATTTCGCCAACGTGGCGCACGAATTCCGCACCCCGCTGACGATGATAGCCGGGCCGGTGGAACAGCTCGCCGCCTCGGACAAGATCAGCGGCGAGGACCGCAAACTGCTCGGCATCGTCCAGCGCAGCTCCACGTGGATGCTCTCGCTGGTGGGCCAGCTGCTCGACTTCAACCGTATCGCCAACAAGAAACTCCAGCTGAAGGTCGCGAAGGGCGACATCGTGGAGCCGCTGCGCGGCGTGGCCGACCTGTTCCGCTATAACGCCGATATGAAAGGCATCGAGCTCAGTACCTACGGGCTCGAGGACAGTTTCACAATGTGGCGCGACGCCGACAAGGTCACGAAGATCACGATGAACCTGCTGTCCAACGCCCTGAAATTCACGCCTTCCGGCGGCAAGGTATCCCTGACTTTCGACGTGCTTCCGCGCGAGGATGCGGCCCGTGAATTCCCGCTTACCGACACCGATACGGATGCGCAGTATGCCCAGATCTCGGTCGCAGACACCGGCTGCGGCATCCCCGAGGACCAGCTCGAAGACATCTTCGACCGCTTCTACCAGGCCGGCAACCGGCCCGGCGGCGTGTCCGGCTCGGGCATCGGCCTCTTCTACTCCCGGGCCCTCGCCGGGCTGCACCACGGCTACATCCACGCCCGCAACCGGGATGAAGGCGGCGCCGTGTTCACCCTGATCCTGCCGGTCAGCGCCTCGTCCTACTCGGAAGACGAGCGTACGGCCAATGACCCGTTCCAGCAGCCGCTGCCCCAGATGCCGGCCACGCCGGCGCAGGAAGCCGAGCCGGACGGTTCCAGGCGGCGCATCGTGGTGGTGGACGACGACATCGACGTGGCCAACTACGTCAAGATGCTCCTGTCGCCCCAGTACAGCGTCATCGTCCATTTCGACGCCGACTCCGCGCTGAAGGCGATGGAGGAGGAGGCGCCCGACCTGGTAATCAGCGACGTGGTGATGCCCGGCCGGAGCGGATACGAGCTCTGCGAGGCCGTCAAGGGCGACCTCCAGCTCAGCCACATCCCCGTCATCCTGGTCACCGCCGCCGTGGCCGTGGAGAACCAAGTGCAGGGCCTGAACAAGGGCGCCGACGCCTACGTGACCAAGCCCTTCAACCCGGCCTACCTGAAGGCTCTCGTAAAGTCGCAGCTGGAGAACCGCGACAAGCTGCGCCAGCGGCTCGGATCCGTGACCAGCACCGAGGAGATCGGCCCGGAAGAGGCTCTCTCACCGCGCGACAACGCCTTTATGAAGGAACTTTATGAGCTGATGGACAAGGAGTTGGCGAATCAGGAACTGGACATCACCCGGATTACCGAGATGATGCGCATCTCCCGGACCAAGTTCTATTACAAGGTCAAGGGCCTGACGGGCGAGAATCCCGGCGTGTTCTTCAAGCGTTACAAGCTGAACCGCGCCGCCGACCTGCTCAAGGAAGGAAAATACAATATGTCGGAAATCGCCTATATGACGGGCTTCAACACCCTGTCGCACTTCTCCACCTCCTTCAAGAAACAGTTCGGCGTCCCGCCGTCCGAATTCACAGGTTAAAAAAAGCGTCCCGGTCTTCGGGGCGCTTTTTTTATCGGCGGAAATACGGTTTGCTCAACAGGACAGTGTCGCCTTCTTCGAACGGGGCGTCGCCGCGGTAGGCGTTGTACTGCCGGAGTTTCTTGAGCTGGATGCCGAAGAACTGGGAGATTTCCCAGAGCGTCTCGCCGTCGCGGCGCACCTCGTAGCTGCCGTAGGCGCCTTCCCGCTTCTTGCGCGCCAGATACACGACGTCGCCCGACTCCAGCGGCTCTTCCTGCTTCAAGTCATTGAAACTCAGGATTTCCCGCAGGAAAAGACCGTGCCGTTCGGCAATCGACGCATACGTGTCGCCCTCAATGGCGTACTCGATGGGCACGCCGTTGCGCTCATACACGGGGCGCGACAGGGAAACGCTTACGCGTTCCTTGTATAGCGTGTCGGTGGGCGTCAGCACCTTCTGGGCGGGCGCCGACGGAAGTTCCGTGACGACCGGAACGGCGGGTTCCTTTTTCGCCGGGATGTCGAAGCGGCCGAGGTCGTAATCCTCGATCAGCTTGATGAGTTTGTCGGCATAGCGGGGATCGGTGGCGTAACCGGCTTTCCGCAGGCCCTTCGCCCACCCCTTGTAGTCGGTAGGATCCAGTTCGAACAGGCTCTGATACCACTCGCGGTCGCGCAGGTAGTCCGAATGAGCCCGGAACGACTCCTCCGCGCTCTCGTACACACGGAAGCATTCCTGCACCTCGTCGTCGTCCTTGTAGAACTTCATCCCCTTCCAGTCGTTGTGGCACTTCAGGCCGAAGTGGTTGTTGGCGTGGACCGCCAGCGGCGACTTCCCGGCTGCGGACTCCACGAGCCCCTGCGCCAGCGTGATGCTTGCAGGCACGCCCGTCCGCCGCATCTCGGAGACCGCCAGGGACGAATACTTCGCGATGTAGTCGGTGAACGCAGGATCCTGCGCGGCGAGCGGGAGTGCCACCGCGAGGGTCAAAAGGAAGGAGCAAAGGCGTTTCATCGGATACAAATATATTAAAAATCGATGACATCGCCATCCTGCGCCAGGACCGTGTCCGGGAAAATGTCCCGGCACTCCTGCGCCAGCGCCTCGAAATCCGTGATCCGCGAGGAATAATGGCCCACGACCAACCGGCCGGCCCCGGCGTCGCGGGCGCACAGGGCGGCCTGCTCCGCGGTAGAGTGCCCGCGCGCGCCGGCCTTGTCGGCCATCTCGCTGGGGTAGGTGGCCTCGTGATACAGCAGGTCCACGCCTTTCACCCACTCCGCTTCCTGCGGGAAGGGAGCCGTGTCGGAGCAATAGGCGAAGGATTTGGAATGATAGGCCGGGTTCTCCTTCCGGTGCCTTTCGGTCACGATCTCGTCGAAGCGCCAGCCGTAGCACTCGATCTTGTGGTTCAGCGGGAATGCGCTCACGCTTACCCACTTGGACCGGTGCACCACCGTCGGTTCCTTGCAATCCACCTCCGTGAAAACGATCTCATAGGCCGAGCCGTCCGCGAAGAAACTGCGGTAGAAGTTGAGCACGGAGCCCAGCGCCTGCGGCCCGTAGACGTACAGGGGGGCCGTGCGGCCGTACATCGCCATCGTGTTCAGCAGGCCGAACAGGCCGAACAGGTGGTCGCCGTGAATGTGGGAGATGAACACCGCCTCCACCTTCAGGAAGGAGAGGTGGGCGCGCCGCATCTGCTGCTGCGTGCCCTCCCCGCAATCCAGAAGGAACAAGCGCCCGTGCACGGCGAGCACCTGGGCGCTTGGATTCCTATCAGAAATGGGCATGGCCGAAGCCGTGCCCATTATCGTGAGTGTGAAGTTCATCGCGGATTACTCGCCTTTCTCGAGCTTCTCCTTGAGGGCCGCCAGGGCGTCGATGTCGCCGAGGGTGGCCTTCTCGATGCCGGCGTTGACCTTCTTGACGGCCTTCTTGGTGGTCTCGGCCTCCGTGGCGGCGGCGCGCTCCTTGACCTCCTGGTAAGTGCGGAGGTGGCTCAGGAGAATGCGGCGCGTGGAACGGCGGAGTTCGACAACCTTGAACGGCAGGGTCTCGCCTGCAACGGCCTGCTTGCCGTCTTCCTTGATGAGCTCGCGGGTGAAGGCGAAACCTTCGGCCTCGCCGTCGAGGGTGATGTTGGCACCCTTGTCGGTGGTGGAGGCGACGGTTCCTTCCACGGTGGAGCCCACGGGATACTTGGCCTCAACCTCATCCCAAGGATTGCGGGTGAGCTGCTTGTGGCCCAGGCTGAGCTTGTGGTTCTGCTCGTCGAAGTCGAGGATCTGGACGTCGATCACATCGCCGGGGGCGACCACCTCGGAGGGGTGCTTGATCTTGTTCCAGCTGAGGTCGCTGATGTGCACGAGGCCTTCCACACCGTCCTCCAGCTCGGCGAACACGCCGAAGTTGGTGATGTTGCGGACCGTGGCCTTCTGCTTGCTGCCGACCGGATACTTCTCGCGGATGCTCTCCCAAGGGTTCGGGGTGAGCTGCTTCAGGCCGAGGGAGATCTTGCGGGCGTCGCGGTCGATGGAAAGCACCTGGGCTTCCACCTCGTCGCCGACCTTCAGGAACTCCTGGGCGGAGTGCAGCCTGGGCGACCAGGACATCTCGGACACGTGCACGAGACCCTCCACGCCGGGCTCGATCTCGATGAATGCGCCGTAGTCGGCGATCAGGATCACCTTGCCCTTCACCTTGTCGCCTTCCTTCAGGTTGGCGTCCAGGTTCTCCCACGGGTGCGGGGTGAGCTGCTTGAGACCGAGGGCGATGCGCTTCTGCTGCTCGTTGAAGTCGAGCACGACCACCTTGATCTTCTCGTCCAGGGCGACCACCTCTTCCGGATGGTTCACGCGGCCCCAGGACAGGTCGGTGATGTGGATCAGACCGTCCACGCCGCCGAGGTCCACGAACACGCCGTAGTTGGTGATGTTCTTGACCACGCCTTCGAGGACCTGGCCCTTCTCCAGCTTGCTGATGAGCTCGGCGCGCTTGGCTTCCTGCTCGGCCTCGAGAAGTGCCTTGTGGGAAACGACGACGTTGCGGAACTCCTGGTTGATCTTGACGATCTTGCAGTCGATGTTCTGACCGACGAACTGGTCGTAGTCGCGGATGGGCTTGATGTCGATCTGGCTGCCCGGCAGGAAAGCCTCGATGCCGAACACGTCCACGATCATACCGCCCTTGGTGCGGGTCTTCACGAAGCCCTTCACGATCTCGTCGTTCTCGAAAGCCTCGTTTACGCGGTCCCAGGACTTGAGGGTGCGGGCCTTGCGGTGGGAGAGGACCAGCTGGCCCTTCTTGTCCTCCGCGGACTCCACGTACACCTCCACCTTGTCGCCGACCTTGATGTCGGGATCATAGCGGAACTCGGACACGGGGATGACACCCTCGCTCTTGCCACCGATGGTCACGACGACCTCGCGCTTGTTCACCGCGGTGACCTCGCCCTCGACGACCTCGTTCTCCACCACCTTGGACAGGGTGGCGCCATAGGCTTCCTCGATGGCCTTCTTGTCTGCACTGCCGTAGACGTCTCCGCCCTCAAAGGCATCCCAATCGAATTCCTCGGGCTTCACGGAAGCGTTCAGACGAACTTCATTCTTGTTTTCTTCCATTGTTGTAAATAAAAACAAACTAGTAGTTTAACATTATTTCCTGTACCCGCCGGACAGGTGTCCGGATTTCGGGCGCGCAAAGTTAGCAAATAATTCTGATTTTCACTACCTTTGCTCATCTGATTTGCAAAAAATGTATCCGAACGAGAAATATCCCTCCCAGGTGCTCCGGGAAGCCGTCGAGGCCATCGGTTCGCTGCCCGGCGTGGGCTCCCGCAGCGCCCTGCGCCTGGCGCTGCACCTGCTCGGCCAGCCCGCCGAGAACATCCGCCATTTCGCCGACGCCGTGGGCCGGTTGGCCGACGACGTGCACTACTGCCGCATCTGCCAGATGATCGCCGACGGCGACGTCTGCTCCATCTGCGCCGACCGCTCCCGCGACGCGCGCACCATCTGCGTGGTGGAGAGCGTACGCGACGTGATGAGCATCGAGGCCACCGGGCAGTACCGCGGCGTGTATCACGTGCTGGGCGGCATCATCTCCCCCATCGACGGCATCGGCCCGTCGGACATCCATATAAAGGAACTGGTGGAGCGCATCGACCGGATGCACGAGGAAGACGCCGCCGTCACCGACCTGCCCGGCGGGGACGACCTGCCCGCGGGAGACATCGAAATCATCCTGGCGCTTTCCGGCGATGTGGAGGGCGAAACCACTTCCCTGTACATCTACCGCCAGATCGAGAACAAAGGCGTGAAGGTCTCCACCCTCGCCCGCGGCCTGGGCTTCGGCGATGACCTCGAATACGCCGACGCCCTCACCCTCGGCCGCTCCCTCGTCGCCCGCCAGCCTTTCAAGCCATAGGCGACCGTTTATTTCAGTACCCGGAAGGTAAATGACTGCGAGCCCAGCAGCCCCGTGCCATCGACGGCCTCGACGAGGCCGATGAACTCCGTATTGACATCGGAAGCGGCGAAGGAGATTTCGGCAATGCCATTTTCGTCGGTCAAAACGGCAGGGCGCCATTGAAGCAGGTTTCTATAGTCCGGTGTGGGAGAGGCGAGGTCCAAGGCATCGGGCTCGTAGAACTCCCGCTTTGGATGATATCCCTGCGCCTTCCACATTCCATTCATTTCCAGCAGGTCCTCCTCGCTTAAGTCAGGACCTGTGTATGTAAAATCACGGATGAATTCCGACACGACATATACGTCACCGTACCTGCTGTCAGGGTAATGCTCGAATTTTATCAATGCATATTTATGACCGCGTATAGGCTGCATACGTTTACGCCCTTGTCCAAAATATTCCGTAGCCAGGAATGAGCCCTCAGGATGGTGAGTATAGCCATTATAGTCATTTAAAAAACCCTTGACTCCTTCTTCTGCCCATTCGCAATCGCAGACCCAGGCTCCTGTAGACATAATCGCAAGACTGTCCAGGTAACCCGTAACTTTGTCCCGGGCAACGGTATTGCCCCGGGCCCTGACGGTAGCCTCGCTCAGCACCGTCACATCTGGATCGTAGTAAAACGGCTCGTCCTGCTCCACCTCAACGTAATGGTTTTGAGCTAGATAATGCTCTCGCCCCTGCCGAAAAACCTCGATGCTGTCGAACGGACTATCCATAGAGAGCTTTGCCTTGGGCTTTGCCGTCATCGGCTTCAAATAGACAATCCCCGGCAACGAGCCCATCACCTCCGCATCAATCTCGAACCGGCCTAAAGAGTCCGTCATCACCATACAGGTGTCCCCCTGCGGAGAAAAGGCCTGGATGAACAGATACCGTTCCAGACGGTCCTTCCCGCTGATCCCATCCGTCAGCACCTGCCTTCCCTGCCCCACCGCCGGGACGGCAGCGAGGGCAGTCAGGAACAGCGATATGACAATCCGGCGATTCATTTACTCCCAGACATAGCGCCGCCAGCCCTGCGTCATCAGGAGCAGGTCGAGGGCCTGCAGGCGGTCTTCGTTCTTCTCGTCGAAATAGTACGTCGGGTTGAAGATGTCCCCCCGGATCTGCTCGGACAGATAGGCGTGCGAGAGGATGTTCTCGTGGCCCGGCAGGTAGAGATACGCCTTGTCGAAGATGCTCACGGCCAGTTCCGCCCGGACGGGATTTCCCGCCGCGTCCGTGACCTGCAGGCGGACCTTCCCCGTGTCGCGCAGCGCGTAGCGCTCCTTGTCCGGCGTGGCCGTGACGGTCAGCCGCTGCTCGGCGTTCACGAACACCAGCCGTTCCGCGACCGGCCGGCCGTCACCGTCCGCCAGGGTCAGTTCCACGATGCCCTGGAACGGAAACAAGTCCTTGGGCAGCCGGACCAGTTTCTGCCCCGTCACGGTCCCCTGGGCGCTGCCACACGGGATGCCGTGCAGCTTGGCCAAGATGGAGAATGCGTGCGGAGCGTCGTCCGGCGCGGACACCAGGATGTCGATGCCGGTGGTATTGTTCCGCACGATGCGGAGCGCCAGCCCGTCGCGTTTGATTTCCGGGAGCGGGAAGGCCCGGCCGTCGCTTAGCAAGACCTCATACGTCTTTCCGGACCGGGGCGTCACGGTGAAGCGCCCCATCCCGTCGTGAAGGCTTTCGAAGGTCGCAATCTCCCGGCCGTCTTCCAACACCTTGCCGGAAACGTCCTCCGGAAAACCGCCGCCGTAGCTGGCCTTAAAGGCGACCACGGAGCTGACCCCGTCAATCAGGTCACCCCCCTCCGGGAACAGGTCGAAACGGTGACGGGAAGTCTTGCGCTGCAGGGAATCCTGCCGGATGGCCGCTTCAGTGATCGCTTCCATCTGGTTCACGCGGTCCACCACGCGGATCCGCCGCGGGCGGAGCGCCTCCGTGGTGTCGGAGGTGAAGGAGGATTTGGCGTAGCCCTCCAGGAAATACTCGCCCTGCGGCCAGTTCTCACCGATATAGATGTGGCCGTCGCCCCGGCCGCCGACGAGCGGATACTTCTCGCTCCAGACCAGGCTGTCCCGCTCGCTCCGGATCTCCAGGTAGAGCGTCCGGCTCCGGTCGGAGAGCGCCAGGGTTTGCCGGTCCATCAGCCAGGCCTTGAAGAACAGGTCCTCGCCCGTCTCCGCGATCTCCTTGCTCGGCAGCAGGTAGATGAAGTCCTGGGCCGCCAGCGGCAACGCCGCGCAGGCCGCCAGAAGGGCTGACAAGAAAAGCCTGGGCTTCATATTATTTGAAGATTTCGGCGAGTCTGGCCTCCAGATCCCCTCCCCGCAGGCCTCTGGCGACGATGGTACCCTGCGGATCGATCAGCAGATTGTCCGGGATGCCGTTGACGGAGTAAACCCCGGCAGCCACGGACTCCCAATACTTCAGGTCGGAAAGATGGATCCACGGCATATCCCAGTCCTTGATCGCCTTCAGCCAGGCTTCCTTGTCCTGGTCGAACGACAGGCCCACGATCTCGAAACCTTTGCGATGATACTTCCTGTAGGCGGCGGTCACGTTGGGCATCTCCGCCTTGCAGGGGCCGCACCAGGACGCCCAGAAGTCCACCAGGACCCACTTGCCCCGGCCCACATACTCGCTCAGTTTGTGGGTTTTTCCTTTCGGATCGGATTCCACGAGGTCCCGGAACTTCTCCCCGATGAACGCCTGCCGGCGGTCTGCATTCTGCCTGCGCTGGGCGTCGGTGGCGGTCATCCGGCTTTTCAGGTCCACCACATAAGGATGGTCGGCAAGTGCGGGGTTGGCGGAGAGGATCTCCTCGAGTTTTTGTTCACCCAGGGCCTTGTTCCAGTTGTCCGCCGCCGAAACAACCGAAGGCAGATGCTCCACGAAGGCAATGGGAATCAGGCTGTTGTTGTTCTCCTCGAGCATCCCCACGAAGAAATCCGCATACTTGTTGATGGCCTTGCGATAGCGGTCCATCATCTCCGCCGCTTTCTCCTGGGAGACATCCTCCTGAAGGCTTTCCATCTCCTCGATGAGGCTGTAATACTCGGCATACGCCGTCTGGTTCCGCCGGTTGCATTCCGAGAGTTTCGTGTTGAGTGCGGAGCCGCTCAGCGTGCCGTCGGCGACATTCACTTTCACAGGCTTCCCGTCATTGAAAAGAGGGATCTGTCCCGACCTGAGAAAATGAAACGGGTCCTGGCCGCCGGGGATGGCGATGGCCAGGAAAGCGTCCTTCCCGGCCTTTCCCTTCATCTGGAAAGATCCGTGGGAAACGACGGCGCTGTCGATGCGCGCCAGGCTGATCTGGTCCACCAGGTACACGGTCACCCCGTCCTGCGGGGCGCCGGTCCCCTTGATGTCGTATTTCACATCGTTTGCGGAGCAAGAGAGCATACCCGCCGCGGCAACTGCCAGCAAAATGGTCATTGGCTTTTTCATATCTATCCTTATTTCTGTTTCTTAGAATTCAACTGGAACAGAGAAGCTTCACCGGGATCGGTCGGCTGATCTGGAAAACCTAGAACAGGATGCTGACGCCGATGCCGATCAGGACCAGGCCGCCGATAATCTCCGCCCAGCGGCCGAAGCGCCGGCCGATGGCGCTGCCGCCGCGCAGGCCCGCGATGACGGACAGGGCCGTAACGACGAAAACGGATACAAGAAGGGGCAGGAAACCCGCGAAGGATACGTCTTCCATCGACTGCGCCACGCCCACGGCGAGCGCGTCGATGCTCGTGGCCACGCCGCCTACCACGACATTGCGCAGGCCGTCCAGGTTGCGCACCTCTTCCTTCCCCCGGATGCCTTCGATGAGCATCGAGCCGCCCACGTACAGCAGCATCAGGAAGGCGATGATGTGGGAGATTTTCTCGACCAGCCCCACGAAGAGATAGCCGAAGGCCCAGCCGACGGCGAGCAGGCCGGCCTGGATGACGGCAAAGGCGAGCGCCACGCCCAGCACGCGTTTCCAGCGAACGTCACGCAGGGTGACACCGGAGCACAGCGACACGGCGAAACAGTCGGCGCAAAGCGACACCGCCACCAATATGGCTTCCAAAATGCCCATTTTCGTTTGCAAAGATACGAAAAATTTGCCGGCGGGCGGAGTCTTCCAGACGGGCGGACGGAAATTATTTTTCGGACAGGTTTGCCGAAAAACCAATTTCCGCTCCGCTGTCCGCCGCCGGCAGGGTTGTGAATTGAAAATGTTTTTGTTATCTTTGCAGGCTGACTTCTCCGTAATGTCGGCTATCCCGTAAGTTTAACCCCCTTCCGACAAGTGTGCCGGGACCAACCAGGAAGGAAGCGATGATCAAGATTTTCTACAGACGAGGCAGCGACATCGCTGTCTGCCAGTCCGAAACGGAGTTTGCTGCTATCGGCAAAGAAAACGTCCTCTGGATAGACCTCCTGCAGCCGTCAGGAGAGCAGAAGAGGGCGGTCGAGGCGTTCCTGGGCACGGAAATCCAGAGTCGTGCCGAAGCGGAGGAGATCGAAAGCTCCTCCCGGTTCTACGAAGAGGGCGGCGCCATCTTCGCCAACACCAACTTCCTCTCCCCTTCCTCCGACGAGATGCTGATGGATCCCGTGTCCTTCATCCTTGTGGGAAGCATCCTTACGACCGTGCGCGAGATTCCCCTGCGCTCCCTGGACACCCTCCAGCTCAAGATCCAGGCCCTGCCGGAGCAGTTCCCGGACGGGTTCACCACCTTCGTGGAGATTATGGACAAGCGCGTGGACCTGGACGCCGACATCGTGGAGCTCATCTCCAAGGACGTCTCGCAGTTCAGCAAGCGCATCAACCAGCAGGAGGACATCAACGAAGAGTTCCTGCTGGATATCAACCAGTTGCAGGAGAACGCGATGACGGTCCGCGAGAACATCGTGGACAAGCAGCGGCTCATCTCCAACATCCTCAAGAGCAAGCTCTGCCCGCGCGATCCCGAACTCCGGAACGACCTGAACGTCATTTCCCAGGATATCGCCTCCCTGATCAACCACACCAACTTCACCTTCGAACGTCTGGAATACCTGCAGGACACCGTCCTGGGCATCATCAACCTCGACCAGAACAACATTATGAAGATCTTCACCTTCGTGTCGTTGCTGCTGATGCCTGCCACGCTCGTGGCCAGTTTCTACGGAATGAACGTCACCCTCCCCTTCGCCGAGAAATGGTGGGCCTGGCTCGCGCTCTTCCTGCTGATGGCCTGCCTGGTCGTGAGCATCTGGATCATCTTCAAACGGAAGAAGATGCTCTGAAATCCTTCTTTCCTTCCCTGATACGAAACAATTGATTCCCCGGCCCTATACGGGTTTCCGGGGAAAGGTTACCTTTACGCCAAGTTTCAGACAAAACGACGTTTATACCTCCGGGGGGACTGCCAGACCGGAGGCAGGCGAACCACAGAGAGTTGACCCACTGTACAACAATCCCTTTTGTCAATCTGCGTCTGTACGTCCAATGAAGGAGCAATAAACCATCATTAATCTGTTTTGTCAAGCTATCTGTCTGGTTCGGAGAGGCGGTGCCGTGAGGTTCCGCCTCTTTTTGTCTTTTCAGCCATATCATTGTCATTTCTGTCCTGTTCTCCATTGTTTTTGCCGGATTATCTTTACTTTGCATATTATAACCTGATCTGTTATGAACCGACTTGCCATACTCGCTTCCACATCAACGCTTACGCTGCTCATCATCCTGACTCTCTCGATGCTGGTAATCCTGCTCTTCAACGTCATCCGGAGCAGGCAGCGCAAACACAGGATGCAGGTCGAACTCCAAGAGGCCAAGGACCGCTTCTACACAGGCATCACGCACGAATTCCGGACACCGCTGACCGTCATCCAGTCCGCCGCCCAGAACATAATGCGCCATTCCCCGCCCGACTCCGTCATCCACGACGACGCAGCCAACATCATCTGGTACGGGAACATCGTCCTCAATCTGATCAACCGGATCCTGGATACCGCGAAAATGGTGTCCGGCAACCTGCTGGCGCCCGAATGGAAACACGGGGACGTGGTTCCCTTCATCACGATGATCTGCGAAAGCTACGGGCTCTATGCGGCAGACAAGGGCATCCGGATCGTCTACAAACCC
The DNA here is from genome assembly GCA_017548445.1 of Bacteroidales bacterium. The sequence goes on from JAFYZZ010000024.1 coordinate 40,815, forward strand.
CGGGAGGAATCGGTCGAGATGGATTTCGTGCCCGACTACCTGCACAAAGTCCTGCAGAACCTGATCACGAACGGCATCAAATATTCGCACCGGAATTCCGAGATCGACGTCTCTTCAGAAGTGGCCTCGAACAAGTTCATCCTCTGCGTGACCGACCGGGGCATTGGAATGACGCCGGAACAAAAATCCAACATCTTCAAAGCCTTCTACCAGGCCTCGGACGACTGTGGACAATGTGGGACGGGTATCGGCCTGCCTTTGGCGAAACTCCTGCTGGATGCCGTGGGCGGCAATATCGAGGCCTTCAGTCTGGAGAACGAAGGTACCACCTTTGTCGTGAAACTGCCGCTAAGCCACGGAAGCGGCAGTTTCGAAACGGTCGACAAGGATGACTGGCGCGAGATGACGATGGTGATGCCAGAGAAACCGGTGCAACTCCAGGATGATGACAGCGAGAACGTCGATGCCGTCCGAATCCTGATCATCGAGGATTCGATGGCCGTCGCCCGCTATATGTCCGCGCAGCTCAACCCCGACTACCAGTTCTTTTTCGCCGCGAACGGGGAGGAAGGGCTCAGGAAAGCCACCGACCTCGTCCCCGACCTCATCATCACGGATATCCTGATGCCGGGCATCGACGGGCTGGCACTCTGCCGCCTCATCCGCTCTTCAGAACTGCTGCACCACATTCCCATCGTAATGGTCAGCGCCAAGGTCACCCGCGAGGACCGGATCAAGGGGATTGAAGCCGGCGCGGAAGCCTACCTGGAGAAACCCTTCCACGCCGACGAACTCAGCATCCGCGTCGACAAACTGCTGGAACAGCGGAACATCCTCCGCGAGAAATACATCCGGGACCTGGAAGACGGAGAGATCGGCAAGACACCGGAAGTGGCCAGCGGCGACCGGGCCTTTATGACGCGATTCGTGGACCTGGCGATGAAGCGGATCCAGGACAACGACGTCGACCTGAACACCCTGGCCGCGGATCTCGGATTCTCCCGGACGCAGCTGAACCGGAAAATCAAGGCCATCTCGGGAATGACCACGACCGGTTATATCGTCAACCTCAGGGTACGCCTGGCCAAATCCCTCCTCCGCAGCGGCGAGAATCTGACCGTCAATGAAATCTCCTACCGCTGCGGCATCGACGACGTGCCGTATTTCATTACGATGTTCAAAAAAGCCACCGGGATGACCCCGACTCAATACAGAAGGCGGAGAGGATGATTTTTTTTAGTATCTTTAGATGCTAAAAACGTTTTTCAATGAAACGAATCCTTTTTGTCCTGTTCGCCCTGGCGGCTTTCGCTCCGGGCAGTTTTGCCGTCGAGGACTGGCAAAACCCGGCCGTCAACCAGCGGAACCGCGTGCCGATGACCGCATTCTTCGCCACGGACAGCCCCCGGCTTTCCCTCGAAGGCATCTGGAAATTCCAGTGGTACGAGAGCCCCGACGCCCGGTCGCTCGACTTCTTCAAACCCGGCGTGGACGACTCCGCCTGGGGTGCGATGCCCGTGCCAGGAATGTGGGAACTGAACGGCTACGGCGACCCCTTGTACGTCAACATCCCCTATGCCTGGGACGGCCATTACCGGAACAATCCCCCCTTCGTGCCCACCGAGCACAACTATGTGGGCCAGTACCGCCGCACGGTCGAGATTCCGGAGGAATGGGCGGGACGGGATGTGTTCCTGTCCATCGGCAGCGCCACCTCCAACGTGCGCGTATGGGTGGACGGCAAGGAGGTCGGTTATAGCGAAGACAGCAAGCTGGAGGCCCGCTTCGACATCACCAAATTCATCAAGCCCGGCAAGGAGGCCCTCATCGCGCTGGAGATCTTCCGCTGGTGCGACGGCACCTATCTGGAATGCCAGGACTTCTGGCGCTATGCCGGCATCGCGCGGGAGGTGTTCCTGACCGCCCGCCCCAAGGCGCGCGTGGAGGACCTGCACGTCAGCGCGGGGATGGACGGCAGCTTCCGCTTCGACGCCACGCTGTCCAAAACGGCGAAGGGCGTCCGCTATTACCTTTCCGGTCCGGACTATCCCGAGCGGGAGGTTTCCGCATCGGGTTTCGTCCCGCGCCCGAAGCTCTGGAGCGCCGAGACGCCCGACCTGTACCACCTGCGCGCCGTCTGCTTCGACAGGAACGGCTTCACGGAAGCAGTCGAACTGGACTTCGGCTTCCGGGAGGTGCGCATCGCGGGCGGGCAGCTGCTCGTGAACGGGAAGCCCGTGCTGATCAAGGGCGCCGACCGCCACGAACTGTCCGCCACAGGCGGCTACGTGGTCACGGTGGCCGAGATGCTCGAAGACATCCGGATTATGAAGGAACTGAACATCAATACCGTACGCACGAGCCACTATCCCAACGACCCCCGCTGGCTGGACCTGTGCGACCGCTACGGCCTTTATGTGATCGACGAGGCCGACATCGAGTCGCACGGAATGGGTTACGGTCCGGAAAGCCTGGCGAAGAATCCCCTTTACGCCCAGGCGCATATGGAACGCACGCAGCGCCTGGCACAGCGCGACGTCAACCATCCGTCCGTGATCATCTGGAGCCTGGGCAACGAAGCCGGCAACGGACCGAATTTCGAAGCCACCTACGACTGGCTCAAGGCCTGGGACACCCGTCCCGTGCAATACGAGCGGGCCGAACTGGAACGCAACACCGACATCTATTGCCCGATGTATGCCGGCTACGAGCACATCGTCCGTTATGCGGAGAGCCATCCCGACCGACCGCTGATCCAGTGTGAGTACGCCCACGCGATGGGCAACTCGATGGGCGGATTCGAGGATTACTGGGAACTGTACCGAAAGTATCCTGCCCTGCAGGGCGGCTGCATCTGGGACTTCGTGGACCAGGCCGTCCGCTGGCCTTCCGCCAAGTCGCGCACGGGCTACATCTATGCCTTCGGCGGAGACTTCAACGACTACGACCCTTCGGATAATTCCTTCAACTGCAACGGCATCATCGCCGCCGACCGTAGCCTGCACCCGCACGCCTATGAGGTGCAGCACGGATACCGTTCCATCCTGACCTCCGCCTCGCCCGAACAGGCGCGGGACGGCCGCGTACAGGTATACAACGAGAACTTCTTCATCGACCTGAGCCGTTATATGATGCGCTGGGAGGTGATCGCGGACGGCGAGACGGTCCTGTCCGGCCAGCTGGACGCCCCCAAGGCCGCCCCGCAGCAGACGGTCACGGCCGACCTGGGCTTCCGGGCCGCCGACCTGGCGGGTATTTCCGGCGAACTTTTCCTCAACGTCAGCTTCGTACTGCGCCGCAGCGACGGCATCCTGCCCGCCGGCAGCGTAGTGGCGGCCGACCAGCTCCTGCTGCGCGAAGCGCCGTACC
>JAFYZZ010000025.1 GCA_017548445.1 Bacteroidales bacterium
AGTAAGAGGGGGGACCGCAAGCGAAGCGCAGCGGTGGGGTCCGAAGGACGTTTCAGGAGGCAGTTGCCCGCTGGCGCTGGCTCCCGTGAAAGAGATAGAAGGCGATAGGATTGCGATCAACCTGCAGGGAGAGAAACTGTTCGTGGCTACTGACAAGGGTGTGGCGGAAGGAGCGCCGGAAGAATTCCGCGCGTTGCTGGAAAACCCCGCCGTGACCAAGGCCGGCGTCGACCTGAAGACGCAGCTGAAGCGCCTCGCCGCCCGCGGCATCGCCCTGGCCGGCCGTCTCGAGGACATCGAACTGATGCACTACCTGCTCGGCCCCGAACGCAGCCACAAGTTGGACGTACTCGCCCGCAGCTACCTGGGCGTCGACCTGGAAGCCGCCGCGCCGCAGGAAAGCGGCTCCCTCTTCGACGAAGTCCCCGAAAGCGCGGGCCGCGACTTCCCGCTGGAAACGGCCGCCACCCTGCAACTGGCCTCCTGCCTGAAACGGGAAATGGCCGCGACCGAAGGGATGCCGCGCCTGTACGACGAAATCGAAGAACCGCTCATCGGCGTGCTCGCGCGGATGGAGATGGCGGGCGTAAAAGTGGACCTGGGGTCCCTGCGCGACTTCGCCGACGGCCTGCGCCGCAAGATGGCCGTCCGGGAAGAAGAAGTGCGCCGCCTGGCGGGCGAACCGACGCTCAATATCCTGTCTCCCAAGCAGGTGGGAACCGTTATCTTCGAAAAGCTGCGGCTCGACCCCAAGGCGAAGAAGCCCAAGTCCGGCGCCTGGCCCACGGACGAACAGACGCTCTCGCGCCTGGCCCCGGAAAGCCCCATCATCGACGCCATCCTGGACTACCGCGGCCTGCGCAAACTGCTGTCCACCTACATCGAGCCGTTCGCCGGCTACATCTCGCCGGAAGACGGCCGCGTGCACACCACCTTCAACCAGGCCCTCACCGCCACAGGCCGACTGTCGTCGTCGAACCCCAACCTCCAGAACATCCCCATCCGCACCGAAGAAGGCCGCGAGATCCGCAAGGCCTTCGTGCCCGGGCAGGACGGCTGGGTGATGATGTCGGCGGACTACTCGCAGATCGAACTGCGCCTGATGGCCCACCTGAGCGGCGACGCCCACCTGGTGGACGCCTTCCGCCACGGGTTGGACGTACACGCCGCCACGGCCGCGAAGATCTTCCGCATCCCGCTGGAAAGCGTGACCGCGGACCAGCGGCGTATCGCCAAGACGGCCAACTTCGGCATTATGTACGGCATTTCCGCCTTCGGCCTGAGCGAACGCCTGCGCTGCCCGCGCAGCGAGGCCAAGCAGATCATCGACGACTATTTCGCCTCCTTCCCGGCCATCCGCGGCTTCATCGACGCCACCATAGCGCAGGCGCGCGAACGCGGTTATGTGGAGACGCTCTTCGGCCGGCGCCGCTACATCGCGGACATCAACGCCGGCAACGCCACCGTCCGCGCCCTGGCGGAACGCAACGCCGTGAACGCCCCCATCCAGGGCACCGCGGCCGACATCATCAAGTTGGCGATGACCGCCGTGGACCGCTGCCTGCGCGAAGGCGGCTACCGCGCCCGGATGGTCCTCCAGATCCACGACGAACTCCTCCTGGAAGTCCCGCAGGAAGAAATCGCGCCCGTGCGCGAACTGCTGGTCCGGCAGATGGAGAACGTCATTTCCCTTTCCGTACCCCTGACAGTAGAATGCAATGATGGAAACACCTGGCTCGAAGCACATTGACGAACTGGTGCGCCGCGCGATCATCGGCGACGGCACCGCCTTCACGGAGTTGTGGGACACCCATATCGGCGCCCTGCGCGCCTACCTCAAGGCTGCGATGAAGAACCTGGACGACTTCTACATCGACGACATCTGCTCGCGCAGCTTCGAAAAGGCTTTCCGGCAGATCCGTTCCTTCGACCCTTCCCGCAGCCAGTTCTCCACCTGGCTGCGCCGCATCGCCCACAACACGGCCCTGGACACCATCGACGCCGAAAGCCGGGCGCAGAGCCGCCTGGTTTCGCTGGACAAAGAAGGAGCTGGGGCGGGGCAGATCATCGACACCATCGGCGACGAGACGGCCACGCCGCTCGAACAGATCGTGGAGGAAGAGGACGCCGAAAAGCTGGAAGACTGCATCGAAGGCCTGCCGGACCTCTACCGCACCATCGCGCGGATGCGCCTGCTGGACGGCCTGCAGTACAAGGAGATAGCCGAGGAACTGGAACTGGAACTCAACACGGTGCGCACGCGCATCCGGCGGGCGAAGGCGCTGATCGACCGGATGAAATCGGGCGACGACGACTAGCGCCGCTTTCCGGCGCAGTCCGGGCACAGCCCGTGTGCCATATAGTTGACATCGTGCACGCTGAAGCCCGGAGGATAGGCGACCGCCGGGATGGATACCTCTTCAAAACAGAAGGTTCGTCCGCATTCCTCGCAATGGAAGTGGACGTGGTGGTCGTCGTCCGCTTCGGCCTCCGGGCAATGGCACACCTCGTAGCGGAGCTGTCCGCCGCCGTCCTCGATGGAATGCAGCAGCCGGTGTTCCCGGAAGGCGGAAAGCGCACGGGAAACCGTGGACTTGTCCACCGATTCCAGGGCCGTCTCGATCTCGGTCATTGACAGCGGACGCCCTTCCTTCAGGAGGGTCTTCAGGACGAGGATGCGGCCTGCGGTGGGCTTGATGCCGTGCTCCTGCATCAGCAGGACGGGGTCTGCGGAATGCTTCATAGCACAAAAATAGATAAAAAACGCCGCTTTCCGGAACCGAAAAACAAATCTTTTCGTTTTTGACGTTTTTTATGCCTATCCTTGGGGCGCTATGAAAATCAAGGACCTCAGCGCGGACGAGCGGCCGCGCGAAAAAATGCTCTCGCGCGGCGCGCAGAGCCTCAGCGACGGCGAACTGCTGGCCGTGCTGCTGCGCAGCGGCACCCGGGAAGGTAGCGCGCTCGACCTGGCCCGGCAGCTGCTCGACCTGGCCGGCGGACGGCTCGGCGCCCTGTTCAACCTTCCTCCCGAAAAGATGTTTTCCCTGCCCGGGGTGGGCCCCGGCAAGGCGGCCTGCGTGATCGCGGCCTTCGAACTGGGCCGGCGCTTCCTGCTGGAGGAATCTTCGGTGGTCAAGACCCCGCTGGTCACGGCGCGGAAAGTCTGGGAAGTGATGATCCCGCGGCTTAAGGGCCTGCAGCACGAGGAGTGCTGGGTTTTGCTGCTGAACGACCACAACTATCTGATAGACAAGATTCTGGTGACGACGGGCGGAGGGAACAACACCGTCATCGACGTCCGCCAGATCGTGCGGATGGCGCTGGACCGCTACGCCTCTTCCGTGATTCTCGTGCACAACCATCCCAGCGGGAACCCCACGCCCAGCCGCGCCGACATCTCGCGCACGGACGCCGTACGGAAGGCCGTCCGCTCCGTGGGCGTGGAGCTGCTGGACCACGTGGTGGTCTCGGACGACAGTTTCTTCTCTTTTTCCGACGAAAGGATGTACCGCCGGTAGGGATTACGCGAACTTGCAGAGCAAGGTTGCCTGGGTGCAGTCTTCGACCGTCACGTCCACGAAATCCCCGGCCTTGTGCGAGGCGTCCGTCCAGACACACATCTTGTTCTGGCTGTTGCGCCCGCACAACTGTCCGGGATCGCGTTTGGAGGGACCTTCCACGAGTACGCGGAAGGTCTTGCCCAAGTCGCGCCGGTTGCTTTCCAGCGAAAGGCGGTTCTGCAGGGCGATGATCTCTTCCAGGCGGCGGTTCTTGACCTCCGGTGGCACGTCGTCAGGGTATTTCCGGGCGGCGAGGGTGCCCGGACGCTCAGAGTACTGGAACATAAAGGCGGCGTCGAACCCGACGGCCTCGAACAGCGACAGGGTGTCGCGGTGGTCCTCCTCCGTCTCGGAGCAAAAGCCCGCGATGACGTCGGTGGAAAGGGCGCAGTCGGGCATCAGGCTGCGGATTTTCGCCACGCGCTCCAGGTAATCTTCCCGCGTGTAGCGGCGGCGCATTTTCTCGAGCATCCGGTCGGAGCCGGACTGCACGGGCAGGTGGATGTGGCGGCAGATGTTCGCGTGCGCGGCCATCGTCTCCAGCACGGCGTCGGAGATGTCCTGGGGGTTGGAGGTGGAGAAGCGGATGCGCAGGCCGGGAACGGCTTCGGCCACCAGGGCGAGCAGGCGGGCGAAATCCACCTCGCTGTCGCGGTAGGAATCCACGTTCTGCCCCAGCAGCGTCACCTCCTTGTATCCATCCTGCGCGCAGGCGCAAGCCTCCCGGACGATGGTCTTCCAGTCCCGGCTGCGCTCCGCCCCGCGGGTGTAGGGCACCACACAGTAGGAGCAGACGTTGTTGCAGCCGCGCATAATGGAGATGAAGGCGGAGACGCCGTTCTTGTCCACGCGCACCGGGGCGATGTCGCCATAGGTCTCTTCCCGGGAGAGCAGCACGTCGATCTGCGGGTGCCCCTGCGATGCGGCGGCAAGCAGGCGCGGCAGGCTCCGGTATGCGTCCGGGCCGGCCACGACGTCCACCTTGCCGGACTCCAGGAGTTCTTCCTTCAGGCGTTCCGCCATACAGCCCAGCACGCCGACGAGCACGCCGGGACGCGCTTTGCGGTGGATGCTGAACTGTCCGATCCTGCCCCGGATGCGCTGCTCGGCGTTGTCGCGTACCGAGCAGGTGTTCACCAGGATCACGTCGGCCTCGGCGATGTCTTCCGTGCGGGCGTACCCTTCCTTTCCCAGGATGGAGAAGACCACCTCCGTGTCGGCCACGTTCATCTGGCAACCGTATGTCTCTATATATACCTTGCTCATAAGACTTCGCAAAGATAGAGATTTTTCTTATCTTTGCGTGATGAAAATCATCCGCATACTCCTTCCGCTCCTGGCGGTGTTGTCCCTGTCCGCGTGCACGGGCGGGAAGGTCAGTGAGATCGAAGTCACTTCCGCGCGCATCGTTTCCATCGTGCCGCAGGGGCTGACCACGGCCACGGCGGAGCTGGAAGTAGGCGTGCACAATCCGGCCGCCCGCATCACGCTGAAGGACCTCAGCGGCCTCGCGAAGTACAAGGGCGAGCCCCTGCTGGACTTCGACGCGGACGCGCTGGTCATCGAAGGCAAGACCGACAGCGTGTACTGCTTCCCGGTGCGGTGCCGCCTTTCAGAGGGTTTCAGCATCCTGCGCCTGCTGAACGCCTTCGACGGCAATGCGGATGAGAACGACGTGACCTTCTCGGTGAAGGGCCGCGCGGCCCTGAAGGGAGGCCTTGGCAAGGATATTGAACTGGAGGACGTGCCGCTGGGGACGCTCCTCGACAAAATGGAATAGACAGATGAACGGAAAACGGACCATACGGATCTTCCCTCTCCTCCTGTGCCTGCTGCTTGCGCCGGCCGGACTGTTGCGCGCGCAGAACATCGAAGAGGAGGCGACCGACGAAATCGAGCACACCGGCCTGGAGGTTCAGGTGGACTCCGCGCTGGTGGGACGCGACATCTTCTCGGCCCTGCCCGAGCGCATCGTGGTGCGCCAGACACCCGCCGTGCGCAACGCGCTGAACCGCCAGGTGGCGGCCAACGCAGGCAAGAACTACAGCGGCTTCCGCATCCGCCTGTACTTCGCCAGCAGCCGCACCGCCCGCGAAGAGTCGGCCGCGGTGATCCGCCGCTTCAATATGATGTACCCCCACATCCAGGCCTACCGTTCCTATTCCTCGCCGAACTTCAAGGTGACGGTGGGCAATTTCCGCACGCGCCTGGATGCGGAAGCCCTGCTGAAGCAGATCAGCGGCGACTTCCCGGACGCATTCATCGTCCGCGAGCGTTTCAAGTACCCTTCCATCGGACGTCCGGACACCCGGATGTCCCCCGATACGGAATAATGCGATGATCAAGCAAGGTCTCGAACTCAAGCAGCAGCAAAAGCTTTCTCCTCTGCAGATCCAGACGATCAAGCTGATCGAGCTTCCCATCCAGGAACTCGAGCAGCGGATCCGTTCGGAGCTGGAGGAGAATCCGGTGCTGGACGACTCTCCCGACCCGGAGAAGGAGGACGAGGCCAAGGACGTGTCGCTGGACGAGATCACGGACGAAGGGGACATCCCTTCCTACCGCACCCGCGTGAACAACTGGGGCAAGGATCCCCGGCCCGAATACAACACCTTCTCCGTGCGCCAGAGTTTCACCCAGTCGCTGACGGACCAGCTGGGCTACCGCGACCTCTCTGCGCACGAGTACGAGATCGCCTCCTTCATCATCGGTTCGCTGGACGCCGACGGCTACCTGCGCCGCGACGTCGAGTCGCTGGTGGACGATATGGCCTTCCGGGCGGGCATAGCCACCGACGCCGACGAAGTCCTGAGACTGCTCGCCGTGGTGCAGGAGCTGGAACCGTCGGGCGTGGGCGCCCGCGACCTGCGGGAATGCCTGCTGCTCCAGCTGCGGGCCTCGAAGCAGACGCGCGACACGGTGAACGCCGAACGCATCCTGGAGGATTATTTCCAGGAGTTCTCCAACAAGCACTTCCAGAAGATTATGTCGCGCCTGAGCCTCTCCGAGGAGGACCTGAAGCGCGCGATGGCCCGCATCGTGAAGCTGAATCCCGCCCCCGGCGGCGAGACGGACTACACCTACACAGACCAGGCGCAGCAGATCATCCCGGACTTCGTGCTGGAGGAACAGGACGGCGTGCTGCAATTCTCGATGCCGCGCTTTTCCGTGCCGGAGCTGCGCGTGAACAAGAAATACGCGGACCTGCTGCTCGAGGCGAAAGGTTCCTCGGAGCGGGCCCAGAAGGAGGCCGCCACCTTCGTGCGGCAGAAGCTCGACTCCGCCAAATGGTTCGTGGAGGCGCTCAAGCAGCGCCAGAACACGCTCAGCAAGACGATGTCGGCCATCCTGGAATACCAGCACGACTATTTCGTGACCGGCGACGAAGCCGACCTCAAGCCGATGGTCCTCAAGGACATAGCGGAGAAGACGGGCTTCGACATCTCCACCATCTCGCGCGTGGTGAACAGCAAGTACATCGAGACCCATTTCGGCATCTTCCCGCTCAAGTACTTCTTCTCCGAGGGTATGGAGAACAAGGAGGGCGAGGAGGTGTCCACCCGCGAGCTCAAGAAGGCCCTGCAGGAATGCGTGGACGCCGAGGACAAGAAGAAACCGCTCACCGACGAGCAGCTGGTGGAGGAGATGGGCCGGCGCGGCTACAAGGTGGCCCGGCGCACCATCGCGAAATACCGCGGGCAGCTCGGCATCCCGCTGGCCCGCTGGCGCAAGGAGTTGTAGGATGAAGGCGCGCGACAACGGCATTCCCAACATCATCCAGTTCCGCCGGATGCTCGGCGAGAAGGGGCTGAAGGCCACGCCCCAGCGGCTCGCCGTGCACGAGGCGATGATGGCCCTGGGCCACGCCGGAGCGGAGGACGTGTCGGCCTGGCTCGCGGAACAGGGCACGCAGGTGTCCACCGCCACGGTCTACAATATCCTTTCCACCCTGGCTTCCCTGAAGATTTACGGGCGCTGTTCGGGACGCGGGAACAAGATGTATTTCGACGCCCGCGCCGGACGGCACCTGCACCTGTACGACACCGCCAGCGAAGCCTGGCGCGACCTGGACGACGAGGAACTGATGTCCTGGATGGAGGCGCACTTCAAGGGACGGCGCTTCCGGGGCTACAAGATCGAGGGCTTCGAGGTGCAGCTGCTCTGCCGGCCCACGCGCAAGAACCCCCGGACGAAGTAAGCGTAAATTTGTGTATCTTTGCACTTTCGTATGGAAATGGAACACGTCAAATGCCTGATCGTCGGCGGAGGTCCCGCCGGATACACGGCGGCCATCTACGCCGCCCGCGCGGCCCTGTCTCCCGTCCTTTATGAGGGAATGGAGCCCGGGGGACAGCTGACCACCACCACCGTCGTGGAGAACTATCCCGGTTTCCCGAACGGCGTGGACGCGAACCAGCTGATGTCCGACATCCGTGCGCAGGCAGTGAATCTCGGGGCGGACATCCGCCGCGGGACTGTCACGGCCGCGGACCTGGGCGTGCGTCCTTTCCGCCTGACGGTGGACGGGAACGTGGAGCTGGAGGCCGACGCCTTGATCATCGCCACCGGAGCCACCGCAAAGTATCTCGGCCTGCCCTCCGAGCAGAAGTTCCGCGGGCTGGGCGTGTCGGCCTGCGCGACCTGCGACGGCTTCTTCTACCGGAAGAAGGACGTGGCGGTCGTGGGCGGCGGCGACACCGCCTGCGAGGAGGCCACCTATCTGGCCGGCCTGTGCCGCAAGGTCTATATGATCGTGCGCCGCGACGTCCTGCGCGCCTCCGTGGCGATGCAGGAGCGCGTGAAATCCACCCCGAACATCGAAATCCTGTGGAACTGCAACACGCAGGAGGTGCTCGGCGACGCATCCGGCGTCACGGGAGCCCGCCTGCTCCGCAAGGATGGCGAGGTTTTTGATATACAGGTTGACGGCTTCTTCCTGGCCATCGGCCACCACCCGGTTTCGGAACTCTTCGCACCGTGGGTGGCGACCGACGCCGAGGGCTACATCCTCACCGACGGCGGCAGCAGCCGCACCAGCGTGGAGGGGGTCTTCGCGGCCGGGGACGTGCAGGATCCGGTTTACCGGCAGGCGGTGAACGCCGCCGCGTCGGGGTGCCGGGCCGCGCTGGACGCCGAAAAATATTTGAAACGATGAAAAGATCCACCCTGACCGTTATCCTGGGCGCCCTGCTTGCCCTCGCCGCCGTTTCCTCCTGCAAGTCCGAGTACGACCGCATCCTGGAGGGGAACGACGCGGATGCCAAATACAAGGCCGCCTTCGAATACTTCAACAGCGGCAAATACACCCGCGCCGCGCAGCTGTTCGAGTCGCTGACCCTGCTGACCAACGGCACCGAGCGCTACGACACGGTGATGTACTACCTCGGCCTGAGCAACTACTCCTACAAGGATTACTACACGGCCGACACCAATTTCGAGCAGTACCTCAAGTATTTCCCCCAGGGCTCGTTCTCCGAGATGGCGGAATTCCTGCGGATTGACTGCCTGTACCGGGCCACGCTGCGCTACGAGCTGGACCAGACGCCCACCTATACGGCCATCAACGCCATCGCGGAGTACCTGCTGGCGCACCCGACGGGCGCCAACTCCGACATCTGCCGCCACTGGCTGGAGGAACTGGGCGAGCGGCTGGACCGCAAGGCTTTCGAGAACGCCCGCCTGTACTACAAGATGGAGGACTACCGGGCTTCCCGCGTGGCGTTCAAGAACATCCTCAAGGACGACGCGGACAATGTCTTCCGCGAGGAAATCCTCTATTATTCGGCGATGTCTTCCTACAAATACGCCGATATGAGCGTCCCGGCGCGCCAGAAGGAACGTTTCCTGATCTTTATGGACGACTACCTGAACTTCATCGGCGAGTATCCCGAGTCCGACCACCGCAAGGAACTGGACGCCCTGTATGCGAAGGTGAAAGAAAAATATTGAAACTTCCGTACGCGCCGCGGCCGTACAATGGATATGGAAAAGAAAATACCTGTCAATACCATCACGCGGGACATCAAGGATCTCGCCGCCCCCACGGGCAACATTTACGAAACCGTAGTCATCCTCGCCAAGCGGGCCAACCAGATCGCCCTGGCGGAGAAGAAGGAACTCGCCAAGAAGCTGGAGGATTTCCGCGGCGAGCGCGACACGATGGACGAAGTCTTCGAGAACAAGGAGCAGATCGAAATCTCCAAATACTACGAGCGCCAGCCTAAGCCGGACCTCGTCGCCATTTCCGAATTCGAGGCGGGCGAGCTCTATTACCGGGTAGCCCAGGAAGACGGTGCTGCGTAGTCTCCATATCGCGAATTACATACTGATAGACGCTCTGGATGTCTCTTTTCCGGAGGGTCTGGTCATTGTTACGGGCCAGACCGGAGCCGGCAAGTCCATCCTGCTTGGCGCCCTGTCGCTGCTGTCCGGAGGCCGCGCGGATGCATCCGTGATCGGTTCCGGGGCGGATTCCTGCGTGGTGGAGGCCCTTTTCGACGCGGGGGACGACCCCGTGCTCGCCTCGCTGGTGGCCGACGCCGACGTGGAACCGGACGAGGGTCGCCTGCTGATCCGCCGCGTGGTGGCCCGTTCGGGCCGTTCCCGGAGTTTCATCAACGACTGCCCCGTGCCCGTCACCCTGCTGCAGGAAGTTTCCGAACGGCTGGTGGACATCCACTCGCAGCACAAGAGCCTGCTGCTCACCGACGCGCGTTTCCAGCTGTCGGTGCTGGACCTTTTCGCCGGCGCCGGGCCCCAGCTGGAAGAATGCCGTGCCGCGTGGCGCTCCCTTCAGGAACTGCGGACGCAGCTTGCGGAGGCGCGCGAACGGCAGCGCCGCCTTCAGGCGGAACGCGACTACAACGAGGCCCAGTGGCGTCAACTGGACGAAGCGAAACTCGTCCCGGACGAACTGGAGTCCCTGGAGGAGGAGCAGCGCAGCCTCGCGAATGCGGAAGAAATCAAGGAGTCGCTCGCACGCGCGCTGTCCGGGCTGCTTCCGGACGGGGAACTTCCCGGGATGTCGGCGTCGCTCAAGGAAGCCGGCCGCCGGCTGGACCACGTGGCCCGTTTCCTGCCTTCCGCGTCGGAACTGCGGGACCGGCTGGAGTCCGCCCGCGTGGAACTGGACGACATCGTGGACGAAATCGAGTCCCTGGACGCCCGCGTGGACCTGTCGCCCGCCCGGCTGGAGGCGGTGGAGGAGCGGATGTCCCGTCTGTACTCCCTGCTGAAGAAGCACGGCTGCACGACCGTTGAGGAACTGATCGCCGTGCGCGAGCGCTACGCCGAAACGCTTTCCGACGCCGATCTGGCGGAGGACCGCATCGCCGGACTGGAGCGGGAGGAAGCCGCGGCCGTGGAGCGGTATGCCGCCGCGTGCGCGGCGCTCACGGCGCTCCGCTGCGGGGCCGCCCCGCGTTTCGCTGCCGCCGTCACGGAGTCGCTGCGTTACCTGGAACTGGACCGTGCCGTCTTTGACGTGGCGGTGTGCGCGGCGCCCGAAAGCGCATCCGGGACCGACCGCGTGTCGTTCCTGTTCTCCGCCACGGGCCGCGATCCGGTGGACGTGGCGAAGTGCGCCTCGGGCGGTGAGCTTTCCCGCATTATGCTCAGCCTGAAGGCGATGATGGCGAAGTTCACCGGGATGCCCACCCTCATATTCGACGAAATCGACACCGGCGTGAGCGGCAGCGTGGCCGACAAGATGGGCCGGATGATCTGCGAGATGGGCCGTTCGATGCAGGTGTTCTCCATTACCCATCTGCCGCAGGTGGCTGCGCGGGGCGACGCCCATTATGTCGTGACGAAGGAGGTGCTTCCCGACGGCCGGGCCGTTTCTTCCGTCCGCGAGGTGCGCGGCCGCGACCGCACCCTGGAGATCGCGCGCCTGCTCAGCGGCGCCAGCATCACCCCCGCCGCCATCGCCAACGCCGAATCCCTTCTTTCGGAAATCTAATTGTTTGTCCAGGGCAGGCTTGCCCCCCGAAACCTTCCGTTCGCTTCGCTCACTCCATCCCTCCCACACCTGACGGTGCGGGCCCCTCCCGCTCATAAGCCGCGGGCGGCTACGGTTTCTTGGGGGCAACCTGCCCTGGACAATAATGTTGAAAATGCCTATGCCTTTCGAGAAAAGTCGCTGGCGAATTGAATAATTTCAGAGAGTTTGCTATATTTGTAATTTTAGAGTAGTGTGATTACTAATTCCTAAATAAATTATTGTTATGGCTTACCAAAAAGTAACGACCACCTCCTATGGATCCCGGCTGAAGAACAGCCTCGGAGGTGTGGGTATGGGATTCCTGATGCTCATCGCCGGCATCGTCCTCCTGTTCTGGAATGAAGGCCGCACGGTCAAGACCACCCGGATGCTCAAGGGTGCGCAGAAAGAATATGTCGAACTCGGCGACATCCAGCAGATGCATTCCGACCTGGACGGCAAGCTGGTCCACGCCACCGGCCTGGCCACTACCGACGAAGTCCTTACCGACGACTACTTCGGCGTGAAGGCCAACGCCATCAAGCTCTCCCGCAAGGTGGAATACTACCAGTGGGTGGAGCATACCAGCACCCAGACGCGTGACAAGGTGGGCGGCGGCCAGGAAACCACCACGACCTACACCTATACCAAGGAGTGGGTGGGCAGCCCGGTCAACTCGTCTTCCTTCGAGGATCCGCAGTACAAGAACATCGCCAACGACGTCCTCGTGCAGGTGGCCGACCAGCGCGTGCAAGCCCAGAACGTCCGTTTCGGCGCTTACCGTTTCCCGGAGGGCCTCGTCGGCCAGATGAACAGGAGCGTGCCGCTCAACGTCGAGCTCGATCCGGAATTCAGCGCCTATATGGACAAGCAGATGCACAGCAACTGGGACGTCGCTGAGAATGCGTCCTTCGTGCACCCGACGGGCAACTCCATCTACATCGGCCTCGACCCGAACAGCCCCCGCGTGGGTGACGTCCGCGTGACCTTCGAGAAGGTCAATCCGGGCGAAGTGTCCATCCTGGCCAACGTCATCGGCGACACCTTCGAGAGGTATACCGGCAAGAA
This sequence comes from Bacteroidales bacterium, assembly GCA_017548445.1. Next base: position 12,613 of record JAFYZZ010000025.1, read on the forward strand.
CGGCAAGACCCTGCTGGCCCTGAGCGACGGCGCCGTGAGTGCCGACAATATGTTCGAGACGGAGCACAAGAGCAACAAGATGATGGCCTGGTTCCTCCGCCTGCTCGGCATTATGCTCATCTTCCTCGGCCTCAAGAACATCTTCGACATCCTGGTCACCCTGCTCAAGGTGCTCCCGTTCCTGTCGAACATCGCCAATATGGGCGTGAGCCTGGTGTGCGGCATCCTGGCCTTCGTGATCGGCCTCGTGGTCATCGCCATCGCCTGGATCGTATACAGGCCGGTGCTGGGCATCGTCCTGCTCGTGGCGGCCGGCGCCCTGATCTGGTTCCTGGCCAAGAAGAACAAAGAAAAAGCCGCAGAGCTCAAGGCTGCTGCGGCGGACGCTCCCGTGGAGCTCACGGTGGATCCCGAAGAGAAGGCTCAGTAAACCATCCGGTCTGTAGTCAGATCGGTGTTGTACACGATGCGGCGGACGGCCTGGTTGATATGGCCGTTCGCCGCTTCCTTTTTGAAGAGGAAGTCGGACTGGAGGCCTTTCGCGGCATATTCCGGAAGCTTCTTGTGCCACTGGCGCCCGTATTTGGCGCAGGCCGACACGAAGTAGCGCATCGCGTCGTAGCCCTGGAACGAGAAAGATCCTGGTTCGTTGTTGAACAGCGCCCGGTATTCGAGGATGAAACGCTTGACGTCCGGATCCTCATAATCGATGAAATAGGCGGCCGTCAGGTGCGCCTGGATGTTGTGGAGGTCGGCGGGACCGGTGCCGTTGGTGCGCACGCGGGTGGTGCCGTACAGGATGACGTCACTGTTGCGCGCACCCTCGATGCTCAGGCTCCGCACGGCGCTGGTGATGAAGTTCTCGCGGTCCGAGGCGATCAGCACGCGGGCCTTGCGGTCCTTGCGGAACGGGATGTCCCGCGTGGCGAGCACGCTCTTGTAGCGCACGGAAGTCTCCTGCAGGCGGCGGATCATATAAGAGGCCTGTTCGCCCGCGCCGGCCGCCGTGGTGTCGCGCAGTACATACACTTCCTCCCCGATGCCCAGGTCTTCCTGCACCCAGCGCAGCAGCTCGTCGATCTGGGCCGTCCAGGGAGTGGGCGCCTGGATGAGGTGGCGTCCTTCGGCCAGCTCGGCCGCCTTCGGTTCCAGCGGTGAGACCAGCACCTTGTTGCGGCCGCAGAGTGTCAGGGCGTTCTTCAGGTCGTCGAAGCCCACGGGGCCCAGGATCACGTCGCAGTCGTCGATCAGGGTCTGCGAGACCCCGGTCTTCCCGTCCGCCGAGTCGAGTACCTGCAGGTCGGCCTTGAGGCCCGCCTGACCCAGGTCGCGCAGCGCCAGCAGGGCGCCGCTGTACATATCGAAGAAGTTGTCGCTGGCCTTGCCGGAGGCCTGCAGCGGCAGTACGAGCCCGATGTGGATGGTGGAAGGCATATCCAGCTCATAGATGTCTTCCGGTTCGGGGCCGCCGAACCAGTCCACGTGCAGGGTGTCTCCGTTTTCGGTCACCTCGATGCCGCCGCCGGGACGCCGGCCGGAATCGGGGATCGTGACGGTGGAATCCTTGCGCTCCTCTCCGGTCTGGGTCTTCTTCTTGCCGGGGAACAGGTACCATTGGGCGCAGGCGTTGAACGACAGCGCGCAGGTCATCAGGAGGAATAAGCTGAATCTCTTCATATGGCTTACGGCAGCTTGGCTGCAAACTTTGTCAAATCTTGTGCGAAACGGCTCCAGGAGAGCCGCTCCTTCTCGGCGTTGATTCCCGTGCGCAGGCGCGCCTGCAGCGCCGGGTCGTCGAAATAGCGGCCGATGGCGGCGGCGATGCATTCGGGGGTGCCTTCATCGCAGACAATTCCCGTGCCGGCCGCACCCACCGTTTCGCGGAGCCCGCCCACGTCCGTGACCACCATCGGCACGCCGAAGTGGATGGAGACGGAGCTGATGCCGCTCTGGGTGGCGCTGCGGTAGGGAAGGACGGTGAGGTCTGCGGCGGAAAAGTAGTTCTTCACCTCGGAGTCCCGGATGTATTCCGGGAAGACGTGCACGTCCTCCGGAGCCCGTCCGCCGTCGATGAGTTTCCGGTACTTCTCGAAGGAGCCGTAGGGCTCGCCGGCGATGACCAGCTGGTAGCGCCAGTCCAGCAGGTCGAAGGCGCGCAGGAGGATATCCAGGCCCTTGTATTCCCGGATGAGCCCGAAGAACAGCAGGGTCCGGCGGCCGGACGGCAGACCCAGCCGGGCCTCAGCCTCCTTCCGGGGCAGTTTCCGCCCGAAATGGGTGTAGATGGGGTGGGGCAGGACGGTATGCGGGATGTCGGGACGCAGTTCAAGCAGGTCCCGGCCCACCTCCTCGCAGAGCGTGACGGCGCCGTCCAGGCTCTTGAGGAAACGGCGGGTGAGGGGAGCGTCGAACCAGTGCGGCTCGTGCGGGATCACGTTGTCCAGGATGCCCACGACCTTGCAGCCGGGGGCCATTTTCCGGGCCACGCTGCCCAGCGACGGGGCGAACCAGGACATCCAGTAGCGGAGCACCAGCAGGTCCGGGCCCCATTCGCGGATGACGCGGGCCGTACGCCCCCAGGAAAAAGGATCAGCCGTATCCAGCAAGGCTTGCGCCTCGACGGGTACGGCTTCGTCTTCCTTTGTAACGTATTGGGTCTTGCCCGGAAAGAGGATGTTCGGATACTGCCTGCTGAAATTGAATGCGCGGACGTCGTGCGTTTTGCCCAGCTCTTCAAAAAGGTTGGCGTTGAACTGGGCGATCCCTCCGCGGTAAGGGTAGAAGCAGGACAGTATGGCGATTTTCAACCCTTATTCCGTTTTGCCCTTCTCCTTCACGTAGGCGGCGTTGAGGCCTTCGATCAGGGCGTCGGTGATGTCCAGCGATTCGTCGGCGGTCACGACCGGCAGCGGCAGGATGTCGCCCTGGGTGGCGATGATCATCGCATACTCCTTCACCGCGTTGAACTCGGTGATGAAGGTGTTGATGGCGTCGGAGATCTGGTTCAGCATCACCTGCTGCTCCTCGAGGATCTCCTGCTGCTTCTGGTTGGCGTAGTTCTCCACGCTGGCCTGCTGCTCCTGCAGCTTCTGGCTCTGCACCTGGGCGGTGGACTGGGTCATCAGGCCCTTGTTGATCTTGTCCTGGAAGGAGTTGGCGTCCTTCTGGAACTTGTTCACGCGGCGCTGGACCTCCTGGTTGATGCTGTTGGCCTTGGTCTCGAAGACGCTGCGGAGGTCGTTGGCCATATCGTATTCCGCCAGGACACGGTCCATATTGAAGAAGACGGTGGCGCCTTTCAGGGCGTCGGCTTCGGTCTCGACGGTGGCGGGTTTCTTGTCACCTCCCTTGGTGAAGTTGACGATTGCCAGGGCAATCACGCCGGCGAGGGCGAGAATGCTGAGGATAAGGGGTAATTTCTTCATTGCTCTATGGTTGTTTGTTTTTTGCTTCGTCAGCCGGCGGCCTGGCCGGCAATTGTATCAAGTTTGCAAAAATAGTCAAAAATTCCGAATCCGCGACAAATATTCCCGGATAGTTGTTTCCAGTCCCAGATACAGCGCGTCGCAGACGAGGGCGTGGCCGATGCTGACTTCGTCGATCCAAGGGATGGTCCGGATGAGGTAGGACAGATTCTCCAGCGAAAGGTCGTGCCCGGCGTTCAGTCCGAGCCCGAGGTCGCGGGCGGCGATGGCCGTCTCCAGATAGGGTGCGATGGCCTTTTCGCGGTCTTCGGCATAGCCGGCGGCATAGGCGGCGGTATAGAGTTCCACGCGGTCGGCGCCGCACTTGAAGGCGCCTTCCGCCATTTTCGGATCCGGTTCGATGAAGATGGACGTGCGGATGCCGCGCTCCTTGAACGAGGCGCACATCCGCTTCAGGAAAGCGTGGTTGCGGACGGTGTCCCAGCCGGCGTTGGACGTCAGGGCGTCGTGCGCGTCGGGCACGAGCGTCACCTGGTCGGGCACCACCTCGCACGCCAGGGCGGTGAAACTTCCGGTCGGATTGCCTTCGATGTTGAACTCGGTGCTGACTGCGGGACGCAGGGTGCGCACGTCGCTGTAGCGGATGTGGCGCTCGTCCGGACGCGGATGGACGGTGATGCCCTCGGCACCGAAGCGCTCGCAGTCCAAAGCGGCCTTAAGCACGTCCGGAAGGTTCTCTCCGCGGGCGTTGCGCAGCAGCGCGATCTTGTTGATATTAACGCTGAGTCGGGTCATTCCAATAGCTGTTAAAAACGCACAAAAGTAAGCATTTCTATAGAAATATTGTAAATTAAGTACTAAATTTGAGGTCCGAAATGAAATTGGCCTGTTACATCAAGAAAGACCGCCTCAAGGGCGACTCCCGCGTGGAGGCGCTCCTGGCGGAACTGCTTGCCGCCGGACACGTGCTCTATCCCGTCCGGCAGCCTTCCGACGTGCAGCCGGGCACCGACGCCCTGCTGAGCCTGGGAGGCGACGGCACCTTCCTGTCGGCGGCCCGCCTGGCGGTGCCTGCCGGCGTGCCGGTGCTGGGGGTCAATTTCGGGCGCCTGGGCTTCCTGTCGGAGAACGATCCCCGCAAGGTGGCGGAGGCGCTCGGGAAAGGGGATTTCATCGTGGAGGAGCGCGAGCTGCTGCAGATCCGCTGCGACGCCCTTCCGCGGGAGGAGGACTGGCCTTATGCGCTCAACGAGATGAGCGTTTCGCGCGTGAGCGCTTCGATGCTCGGCGTGGACGTGACGGTGGACGGCGACGTCCTCCCGACCTACTGGGCCGACGGCCTGCTGGTCGCCACCAGTTCCGGCTCCACGGCCTACAGCCTCAGCGTGGGCGGGCCCATCTGCCTGCCGGAAACGAAGGTCTTCATCGTGGCCCCGATCTCGCCGCACAACCTCAACGTCCGCCCGCTCATCGTCCCGGAATCTTCCCGCATCAGCATCCGCCTGCAGTCACGCGACGACAGAGCGGTCCTGACGATGGACAACCGCAACTACACCGTCCCTGCGGACTCCGTCATCGAGGTCTGCGCCGCACCCCTGCGCCTCAGGCGCCTGCGGCTCGGACGGTCCAATTTCATCAATGCGCTGCGCACCCGCCTGCTCTGGGGCGAGGACGTGCGGAACGCCGGCACCCAAGACTGATCATCGTATGCAAGCACCGAGCAAACTTCCGACGCACGTGTCCTTCATTATGGACGGCAACGGCCGATGGGCCAAAGAGAGGGGGAAAGAAAGGGTTTACGGACACTTCGAGGGCGTCGAGAGCGTCCGCGCCGTGATGGAGGCCTCCGTGGAGTGGGGCATTCCCTACGTGTCCTTTTTCGCCTTCTCCGAAGAGAACTGGGGCCGCCCGGAGGCGGAGGTCAGCACGCTGATGGAGCTGATGGGCCGCGCGATGATCGACGAACTGCACAATTTTACCGAGCAGGGCATCCGTTTCCTGGTGCTGGGCAACCGCGCCCGCCTTTCGGACGCGCTCAACGCCGAGATAGACAAGATTATGGCCCTGACCGCCGGCGGAAGCAGGATGACGATGGTCCTCTTCCTGAGTTACAGCGGCCGCTGGGATATCCTGCAGGCGGCGGAAAAGATGGCACACGATTTGTTTGAAAACCCCGGGCGCAAGGCAAGTCCCGAAGATATGGACCGCTACCTCGTGACCGCAGGCATTCCCGACCCGGACCTGCTGATCCGTACGTCGGGCGAAATGAGAATCAGCAATTACCTGCTTTGGCAGACGGCATACACCGAGTTTGTATTTACCGACACGCTCTGGCCCGACTTCCGCAAGGAAGCCTACCGGAAAGCCCTGGAAGAGTATGCATCGAGGGACCGGCGTTTCGGAAAAATCAAATAATTGGGTATATTTGCACATTTATCGAATGGAAATGAGAATAGGACGGCTCTTGACCCTTCTGACCCTGCTGCTTGCCCCGGCGATCGTCCGGGCGCAGGACACGGGCGTGGAAGTGGACTACACCCATCCCAAGAAATATTACGTGGCGGGCGTTTCGGTTGAAGGGAACACGTATTTCGGAGACCAGCAGATCATCTCCCAGACGGGTATCCGCGAGGGAATGCAGCTGACGGTCCCGGGCGAGGAAATCTCCTCCGCCGTCCGCAGGCTCTGGCTCCAGCGCTTCTTCGAGGACGTCTCGTTCGAGCTCGACAGCCTCAACGCCGCCGGCGACTCCGCCTGGTTCAAGATCCGCATCGTGGAGCGTCCGCGCGTGTCGCGCTGGTCCTTCAGCGGCGTCAAGAGCGGCGAGCGCAAGGACATCGAGGAGCGGGTGAACCTCCGCCGCGGCGGAGAGTTCTCGGAATACGTGGAGAAGACCACCGCCGACATCATCAAGCGTTATTACGCGGAAAAGGGCTTCCTGAACTGCAACGTGAATGCGGAGGTGCAGCGCGACTCGGTGGTGAAGAACGCCATCCGGGTGAACTTCGCCGTGGACAAGGGCGAGAAGGTCCGCATCAAGGAGATCAACTTCATCGGCAACGAGCACGTGAAGGAATTCAAGCTCGCCCGTTCGATGAAGAAGACCAAGTCCAACAAGATCTACAACTTCTTCCACAGCAAGAAGTTCAACGAGAAGGAGTACCTCAACGACAAGAAAGCGGCCCTGAGCGCCTTCAATGAAGCCGGCTTCCGCGACGCGCGCCTGGTGCGCGACTCCATCTATTACGTCGAGCCGGGCAAGCTGGGCATCGACCTCGAGTTCGAGGAAGGCGACCGCTATTATTTCCGGGACATCACCTGGACGGGCAATTCCGTATATCCTTCCGAGGCCCTCAACGAGGTGCTCGGCATCGGCAAGGGCGACGTCTATGACGTGGTCACGATGGACAAGCGCCTGTTCGGCGGCGGCAAGCAGAGCGACCTGGACATCACCAAGCTTTACCGCGACAACGGCTACCTCTTCTTCGGCATCACGCCGGTCGAGACCAACATCCAGAACGATTCCGTGGACGTCGAGCTCCGCATCACCGAGGGCAAGCAGGCCACGCTGAACAACATCATCATCAACGGCAACGACCTCACCAACGAGAAGGTGGTCCGCCGCCAGATCTACACCCGTCCGGGCTACCTCTTCAGCCAGAGCGACTTCGAGCGCTCCATCCGCGAGATCGCGTCGCTGGGCCAGTTCGACCCGGAAGCCATTATGAAGGAGGGCGGATACTCCGTGCTCCCCAACGCGATGGACAACACGGTGGACCTGGTGTACAACGTGACCGAGAAGCCGTCCTCCCAGCTGGAGGTCTCCGGCGGCTGGGGCGGCAAGACCTTCGTGGCCACCGTGGGCGTGGCGTTCAACAACTTCTCCACGCACCGGATGTTCGAGCGGGGCGCGTGGCGTCCGGTTCCGCTGGGCGACGCGCAGAACCTCGCTTTCCGTTTCCAGACCAACGGTACCTATTACACGGCCCTGACGGCCAGCTTTACCGAACCCTGGCTCTTCGGCAAGAAGCCTACCTCGCTGAACCTCAGCGCCTACTATACCCGGCAGACGAACTCGTACCTCGCGCTCAACATCCTCAGCCACGACCGTGAGATGGAAGTCTTCGGTTTTTCGGCGTCGCTGGGTACGCGCCTGAAGTGGCCGGACAACTATTTCGTCCTCTATAACGGCTTCAGCTGGCAGACCTACAAGCTGACCAACTGGTATTCCGGATACTTCATTTTCGACGACGGAATGGCGCACAACATCAACTACAGCCTGAACCTGATGCGCAATTCCTCGGACCAGCAGATCTACCCGCGTACCGGTTCCGAGTTCTCCTTCTCGCTGCAGCTCACCCCGCCGTTCTCGCTGTTCCGCAAGTTCGACTTCGATGCCGACGGCAACAAGGTGCCCGTGGCCAGCTACAAGGACATCAACTACGACAACTGGTCCGGACGCGACCGTTTCCGCTGGATCGAGTATCACAAGTGGAAGTTCTCCGGCACCGTGTACAGCAAGCTGTTCAGCAACCTGGACTTCGTGCTGATGACGCGGGCACAGTTCGGCTACCTGGGCTACTACAACCGCAACTGGGGCTACTCCCCGTTCGAGGGCTTCCTCGTGGGCGGCGACGGTATGTCGGGCTACTATTCCTATGGTACGGAAGTCGTGTCCCTGCGCGGTTACGAGAACTACTCCCTGACGCCTTACGAGCCGTCGAAGTACAATACCAACGGCTACGCCTATGCGGGCAACGTGTACGACAAGTTCACGGTCGAGCTCCGCTATCCGGTGATCCTGCAGCCGCAGTCCACCATCTACGCCCTGGCGTTCCTGGAAGGCGGCAACTGCTGGTCGGACATCAAAAATTTCAATCCTTTCCAGATCAAACGCAGCGCCGGCGTGGGTGTTCGCATCTTCTTACCGATGGTGGGTCTGCTCGGCGTCGACTGGGGGTACGGATTCGACGGTCCGGCCGGTTCCAAGAGCCAGTTCCACTTCGTGATCGGACAACAGTTTTAACGACATATAAAACCGATAACAATTTTAAATTTGCATTGATATGAAAAAGATTCTTTTGATTGCCGTCGCGGCTCTTGCCGCAGTCAGCGCTTCCGCCCAGCCGAAGTTCGCGCACGTGAATTCCACCGAGCTGGTCCAGCTCTGCCCTGAGATGGACAAGGCCCGCGAGACGATGAACACGGCGAGTAAAGAGGCTCAGGAGACCTACAGCGATATGGTCGAGGAGTTCAACACCAAGATGTCCACCTACCAGTCCAAGGGCAGCAGCTGGACCCAGGCCGTCCGCGAGAGCAAGGAGAAGGAGCTGACCGAGATCAGCCAGCGCATCCAGGAGTTCCAGCAGACCGTCCAGATCGAGCTCCAGCAGCAGCAGGAGCAGCTGATGCAGCCCATCTACGAGAAGGTGAACCAGGTTGTCCAGGACCTCGCCAAGAAGGGTGGTTACATCTATGTCTTCGACACGAACGGAGTGCTTTACTTCGACCCGGCCCAGAGCCACGACCTCACTCCGGACGCCCGCAAGGCCCTGAACATCGCCGCCGACAGGACACTCGAGGCCCTGGCCGCCGAGCTCCAGGCTCAGCAGGCCGCCCTGCAGCAGTAATCCCAGAACGTTCCGCCTCATCCCGGGCCACCGGGATGGGGTTTTTTCTAACCTGAACCACATTATTCAACACTAAACATACGCGATGCAACACAAAGTCATTGACGCTAAGGATGTTGTAATCAGATTCGCAGGAGATTCGGGTGACGGTATGCAGCTCACCGGATCTCTTTTTGCGGATATGTCAGCCATCTACGGCAACGGTCTTTCCACATTCCCGGACTATCCCGCCGAAATCCGCGCCCCGCACGGCACGGTTTCCGGCGTTTCCGGTTTCCAGGTGCACATCGGCAGCGGGAAGGTCAACACCCCCGGCGACTTCTGCGACCTGCTGGTGGCGATGAACCCCGCGGCCCTCAAGGCGAACGCCAAATGGTGCAAGCGCCACGCGATGATCCTCGTGGACGAGGATGCCTTCGACGAGGCGGGAATGAAAAAGGCGGGCTTCACCACCGACAATCCTTTCACGGAACTCGGGGTCGAGGACCGCACCCTCATCGTCTCTCCCATCACCACGCTCACGCAGGAGAGTCTCAAGGACAGCGGGATGGACAACAAGGCCATCCTCAAGTGCAAGAACATGTTCACCCTCGGGATGGCCTGCTACATCTACAACCGCCCGCTGGAGTACATCTACGCCTATCTGGAGAAGAAATTCGCCAAGAAGCACCCCGAGGTCATCGAGCCCAACAAGAAGGTGCTCTTCGACGGATTCAACTATGCCGCGAACATCCAGGTGATCCCCAATACCTACACGGTTGCTCCCGCGGAGCACGTGGAGAAGGGCACCTACCGCAATATCACGGGCAACCAGGCTACGGCCTGGGGCCTGCTGGCCGCATCCGAGAAGTCGGGCCTGCCCCTGTTCTGCGGCTCCTATCCCATCACGCCGGCCACGGCCATCCTGGAGGAGCTGGCCCTGCACAAGAGCCTGGGTGCCAAGACGCTGCAGGCCGAAGACGAGATCGCGGGCATCTGCACCGCCATCGGCGCCGCCTATGCCGGTAACCTCGCCGTCACCACCACCTCCGGCCCGGGCCTCTCGCTGAAGTCCGAGGCGATGGGCTTGGCCGTGATGGCCGAGCTGCCGCTGGTGGTCGTGGACGTCCAGCGCGGCGGCCCCTCCACGGGCCTTCCCACCAAGACCGAGCAGTCCGACCTGAACCAGGCCCTGTACGGCCGCAACGGCGAATGCCCGATGGCCGTCGTGGCCGCGCATTCCCCGGCGCACTGCTTCGATGCCGCCTTCCAGGCCGCGAAGATCGCCCTGGAGCATATGACCCCGGTGATGCTGCTGTCGGAAGGTTTCCTGGGCAACGGTTCCGAGCCCTGGAAGATCCCTTCGATGGCGGATTATCCCGAAATCAAGCCGCCTTTCGTACGCGGAGCGCTCTCTGAAGGCGAGCGCTTCCGTCCCTTCGAGCGCGATCCTGAGACGCTGGTGCGCCGCTGGGCCCTGCCGGGCCAGAAAGGCTTCGAGCACCGCGTAGGCGGCCTCGAGAAGACGCACGCGGGCGTGCTGTCCACCGACCCCGCAAACCACGCCCTGATGGTCGCCGAACGCGCCGGGAAGGTGGAGCGCATCGCGCGCGACCTGCCCGCATTGGAGATGCAGAACGGCCCGGAATCCGGCAAACTGCTGGTGGTGGGCTGGGGCGGCACCTACGGGCACATCCTCTCCGCCGTGCGCGAAATCGGGGACGTCTCCTATGTCCATTTCGACTACATCAACCCGCTGCCCGCCAACACCGTCGAGGTCTTCGACCGTTTCGAAAAGATCCTCGTGTGCGAGCTCAACAGCGGGCAGTTCGCCGACTACCTCCGGGCGAAGTTCCCCGGCAAGGTCATTTTGAAGTTCAACAAGGTCCAGGGCCAGCCGTTCCTCGTGAGCGAGCTCGTCGAGGCCATCCAGAAGGAGATGTAGACTATGGCAACACTGACATTCAAGGATTTCAAGAGCGACCAGGAAGTACGCTGGTGCCCGGGCTGCGGCGACCACGCCGTGCTGGCCGCGCTGCAGAGGGCCCTGCCCAAGGTGAGCCAGGCGCTCGGATATGACAAGGAACGCTACGTGGTGGTGTCCGGCATCGGCTGCTCCTCCCGCCTTCCTTACTATATGGACACCTACGGGTTCCACAGCATCCACGGCCGCGCCACGGCGGTCTCCACCGGCATCAAGGTGGCGAACCCCTGGCTGACGGTGTGGCAGGCCTGCGGCGACGGCGATGCCCTCGCCATCGGCGGCAACCACTTCATCCACGCCATCCGGCGCAACATCGACATCAACATCATCCTGTTCAACAACCAGATCTACGGCCTCACGAAGGGGCAGTATTCCCCGACCTCCAAGTTCGGCGCGATCACCAAGACCTCGCCCTATGGTACCGTCGAGCATCCCTTCAACCCGGGTTCGCTCGTGCTGGGCGCCAAGGGCACCTTCTTCGCCCGTTCGCTGGACGTGGAGCTGAAGCTCAACGAGGAGATTATGACCGCCGCCGCCCTGCACGACGGCTGCTCGGTGATGGAGATGCTCACCAACTGCGTGATTTTCAACGACGGAGCCCACAAGGCGCTGTCCGACCCGGCCGTCAAGGCCGACCATACCATCATCCTGCACCACGGCGAGAAGATGATCTTCGGCAAGAACCGCGACAAGGGCCTGATCTACGACGGCAAGAAGATCCGTGCCGTGCACATCGGTGAAGGCGGCTTCACCGAAGAGGACATCCTCGTGCACGACGCCCACAACGACAACATCGGCCTGCATATGGCGCTGGCCGAGATGAAGGGGCCGGACTATCCGGTGGCCCTGGGCGTCATCCGCGACGTGCGCGACATCACTTACGATGACGGCGTGCGCGACCAGGTAAAGGAAGTGACGGCCAAGTCCAAGATCCATTGCGTGGACGACCTGCTGCACAGCGGCTCCACCTGGGAAGTAGAATAACCACAAGAAAACTGATAACCGATAATGAAGACAAAAGACATTATGGCCCGTCTCCAGGCCAAGTACCCCGGCGAGAACGAATATCTCCAGGCGGTACAGGAGGTGCTCGAGTCCATCGAGGAAGTCTATAACCAGCATCCCGAGTTCGAAAGGGCGAAGATCGTCGAGCGGATGGTCGAGCCGGACCGCATCTTCACCTTCCGCGTGACCTGGGTGGACGACAAGGGCGAGGTCCAGACCAACACCGGCTACCGCGTCCAGTTCAACAGCGCCATCGGCCCCTACAAGGGCGGCCTGCGCTTCCACCGCGCCGTCACCCCTTCGATGCTGAAGTTCCTCGGCTTCGAGCAGACCTTCAAGAACGCCCTCACCACGCTGCCTATGGGCGGCGCCAAGGGTGGCAGCGACTTCGACCCGAAGGGCAAGACCGACGAGGAGATCATGCGCTTCTGCCAGGCCTTTATGCTCGAGCTGTGGCAGTGCATCGGTCCCGACCAGGACATCCCGGCCGGTGACGTGGGCGTGGGCGGCCGCGAGATCGGCTACCTCTACGGTATGTACAAGAAGCTCGCCCGCGAGTACAATACGGGCGTGCTGACGGGCAAGGGCGCCACCTGGGGCGGCAGCATCCTGCGTCCCGAGGCCACCGGCTTCGGCGCTCTCTACTTCACCCAGAACCTGCTGCACCATGCCGGCAAGGACATCAAGGGTTGCCGCGTGGCGGTTTCCGGCTTCGGCAACGTGGCCTGGGGCGCCAGCATCAAGGCCCTCGAACTCGGTGCGAAGGTAGTCGCCATCTCCGGCCCGGACGGCGTCTGCGAGATTCCGGACGGCATCACCCAGGAGATGATTGACTATATGCTCGTGATGCGCGCCTCCAACCGCGACCGCGTGGAGGATATGGCCACCCGCTTCCCGGACAAGGCGTTCTTTACCCCTGGTAAGAAGGCCTGGAGCGTGAAGTGCGACATCGCCCTGCCTTGCGCCTTCCAGAACGAGCTTGCCGAAGAAGATGCCCGTCAGCTGAAGGAGAACGGCTGCTGGTGCTGCTGCGAGGTGTCCAATATGGGCTGCCAGCCGGGCGCTATCCACTTCTTCCAGCACAACGGCATCCTCTTCGCCCCGGGCAAGGCGGTCAACGCCGGCGGCGTGGCCACCTCGGGCCTCGAGATGACGCAGAACGCCGAACACATCAGCTGGAGCGGCAAGGAGGTCGACGAGAAGCTGCACTTCATCATGAAGTCCATCCACGAGCAGTGCGTGAAGTTCGGCACCCAGCCGGACGGCACGGTGGACTACGTGAAGGGCGCCAACATCGCCGGTTTCATGAAGGTCGCCCAGGCGATGCTTGAGCAGGGCACGATCTAGACCCCGCTTGGAATATATTTGCGGCTACTGTGGGTAATTCCCCCACAGTAGCCATATTTTTAAAGATTGGGCTAACTCTGACAAAACCTGTCAAAACGGGGTTGTACCTTTGCCGGTTGCTACATCAAAGCCCGGGAAGATATGGAAACCCTCAAGACCCTCCTCAAGGCGCTCACGAAGGACCAGCTGAGCGCCGTACAGACCACGGAAGGCCACGTCCGCGTCGTCGCGGGCGCCGGCTCCGGCAAGACGCGCACCCTCGTCGCCCGCTACGCCTGCCTCACGGCCGCGCTCGGCGTTCCCCAGTCCGACATCCTCTGCCTCACCTTCACCAATAAGGCGGCGCAACAGATGCGCAGCCGCATCGCGGCCCTCACGCCCGGCGGGAGCGTGGGGGACTTCGTGACCACGATCCACGGTTTCTGCGTCAAGTTCCTGCGGGAAGAGATCTACCGTCTGGGTTATCCGCAGAACTACCTCATCTTCGACGAGGAGGATATGAAGACCGTCATGAAAGAGGTCCTGGAAGAGAACGGAATCGCCCGCCGGAGCGGCATCGTGGGCAACTACCTCGACGAACTGGCCGTCTACAAGGCCGCCACGCCCTACATCGTCCGCTATGTCATCCCCACGCAGACGCCCGCGGAGGTGCCGCTCCTGGCCCGGATGATCCTGCGCCAGCGCCGCTACTTCGCGCTGGACTTCGACGACCTGCTCTTCTTCACCCTCCACATACTCAACAACTTCCCGGCCGTGCGCGATCGCTGGCAGCAGCAGTTCCAATATGTGATGGTGGACGAGGTGCAGGATTGCGACAAGCCGGAGTGGGAGCTGTTCACCATCCTCAGCGGCGGCTACGGCAACCTGTTCATCGTGGGCGACGCCGACCAGGCCATCTATGAATGGAAGGGTGCGCACCCCGAGCTATTCGTCGGCTACGCCCCGGACACCGACATCTACCTCAAGGAGAACTTCCGCTCGCTTCCGAACATCGTCGCGCTCTCGGATGCGGTCATCGGAAACAACAGGAACCGGCTCCCGCGTACGTCCGTGACGATGCGCGGCGCTTCGCATTTCCGGACCACCTGGTACCATTGCCGGAACGAGAAGCTCGAGGCCGGAAAGCTAGCCGCTTCCTTGAAGGGCCTGCACGAGCGGGAAGGCTTCCGCTGGAGCGATATGGCGGTGCTCTACCGGGCCACCTACCTGTCCCGCGGCATCGAGCAGGCGCTGATGGCCGAGAAGGTGCCGTACGTCATCTGGGGCGGGGTGCGTTTCTTCGAGCGCAAGGAGATCAAGGACGCGCTGGCCTACTTGCGCCTGGTTGCGCTGGACGATGACGTGGCCTTCAAGCGCATCGCCAACGTGCCTTCGCGGAAGATCGGGAAGAAGACGATGGCGCAGCTGCAGGACTATGCTTCCGCCAGGGGCTGCTCGCTGCTGGCAGCGCTTTCCGGCAGCGGAGTGGCCGCGCGCAACGCCGCTGCCGGGCGTCTGGCGGAGCTGGTGGCGGAAGCCCGCACGCTGATGGACGCCAGCAGCATCGCCGCCCTGCTGGAATGGCTGCTGGACCGCAGCGGCCTGTTGGAGCAGTACCGCGTGGACACGGAAGAAGAGCGCTTGGAGAACCTCCAGGAACTGGTGAAGTCGGTCCATCTTTATGAAGAGGACAACCGGAACGAGGAGGACCTGAGCCTGCAGAAGTACCTGCAGGACGTGGCCCTCTACACCAACGCCGACTATCGCAAGGACGACGACAAGGTGAAGCTGATGACCATCCACCAGGCGAAGGGCCTCGAGTTCCCGGCCGTGTGGATCTATGGCCTGAACGAGGGCGTCCTGCCCAGCCACCGCACCGTCCGGGAGCGGGGAGAGGCCGGGCTCGAAGAGGAACGGCGCCTGATGTACGTGGCCTGCACCCGCGCGATGGACAGGCTGTATTTCTCTGATTCAGAGGGGTTCAACGTACAGAACTCCCTGGCTAAGTACCCCAGCCGCTTCATCCGCGAGGCCCGCGACGAGTGCGGCGCGCTGTATGATGTCGAGGGGCCCGTCGGCCCCGAACTATGGAAGGGCACCGACCGCCTGGTCGCCGGGCTCGAGACCCCGGCCCCGTCGGTCCCGGGCTTTGCCGCCGGCACGCGGGTCCGTCACCCGGTCTTCGGCTCCGGGACTGTCCTCGAATCCGACCCCGACGCCGGCACCGTCCGCGTTCGCTTCGAAGGCTTCGGCATCCGCCGGATGAACGCGAGCGTGTTGGAAGAATGTCCGGACGGGAGTGAGGGATAAAGAAAGAAATTCGTATCTTTGAAGTATTCTGTTGAAAGCATGGACACGACCATCATTATCGCCATCGTTGCGGCTGTCGTCATTGTCGCCATCGTCATTGCCTGGATCGTTTCTGCCGGCAAGGCGAAAGCCGCGCTCTCCATATCCCAGGCCCTTCGAGAAAGCGAGAAGGCGCAGTACGAGCGCGCCATAACCGAATTGAAAGCCGGCCACGAAAAGGCCATGACCGACCTGAAAGACGGTCAGGAAAAGGCCATCGAGGCTGCCAAGACAGCCCTTGCTCTGGAAAACGAGAAGATCCTTAAGGAGCGTGAGGAGGCCCTCAAAAAGGAGGCGGCGGAGACTATGAAGGCCATCACCGGCGGCTTGGACCAGAACATCAAGGATATGAAAGAAGCCTTCGAGGCTCAGAAAAAGTCGCACGTGGAGGAGAGTTCTTCCATCAAGACACAATTTGCCGAGACCGTCAGGCATCTGAAGGAGCAGACGGAAGCCATCGGCAACCAGGCGGAGGATCTGGCTAAGGCCTTGAAAGGCCAGAACAAGATGCAGGGCAACTTCGGGGAGACCATCCTGGAGAATATGTTCAAGGACCTCGGGATGCGCGAGGGGCACGATTACGAGTCGGAGTACTGGCTCCGCGACAAGAACGGGGACCTCATCCGCAACGACGAGACCGGGAAGAAGATGCGCCCGGACTTCGTCCTGCACTTCCCGGATAATACAGATATCCTCATTGATTCCAAGATGTCCCTGACGGCCCTGACGGACTACTTCGCCGCCGAAACGGATGAAGCCCGGGACGAAGCGGCCGCCCGCAACCTCGAGTCCGTCAAGAACCACGTCAAGGAACTTACCGGCAAGGAGTACCAGAAGTATGTGGTCGACCGCAAGACGCTGGACTATGTCATTATGTTCATTCCGAACTACGGTGCCTGGCAGCTGGCGAAGATGAAGGATCCCGACATCTTCTCCTGGGCCTTCGAACGCAATGTCCTCGTTACCACCGAAGAGACGCTGATCCCCTTCCTTCGGCTGATCCGCAGCGCCTGGGTCCAGAAGGAGCAGATGGAGAACATCGCCGAGATCGTGGACGCCGCCCAGAACATGGTGGAGCGCGTGGCTCTTTTCTGTGACGAGAACGCCAAGGTGGAGAGCGCCCTGGAGAGTACCTTGAAGAAGTTCAAGGATAACTCCGCCCGCCTCAAGGACAGCAACAAGAGCATTGTGGGCGCCGCCTGGAAGGCCGTGGACCACGGAATCAAACTGCCGGCGAAACACACGCTCCCTCCTGTCAGCCCGGCGTTGCTGACCGAAGAGGATTGACAGGATCTGAAACGAAGAAGGCGGCCCGATAAGGCCGCCTTCTTCCGTCTAGTTTTGTTAATTATTTGTACCTCTGGAAGGTATAAGTTGTTTTGGTCGTCGTGCCGAGGAGGGTTTCTTCCTGACAGATGGAGAGGGTCTTGTCGTCCAGTTGCAGGACGTCGAAGGTGCCGTTCAGGATCATATTGTAGGTGAGCAGCTCGTCCGAGAGCCAGATCCGCTTGTTGAAGCTGATCTTCTTCTGGTCCTGGTTGTAGGTGAAGGTGACCGCATCCACGTCCACGTCGTCGAGGTCCAGGTCGGTGAAGCTGCCTTTCTTCGCGATGGCGTGCGGGAAGGGGAACTCCGAAAGAGCCAGATAGAAATGGACGCCGGAATAGTCGACACTCTGGGGGACGATTTCTCCGTTGGCGTACTGGAAGACTTCAGTCTTGTTCTTCAACATCCAGATTCCGTATAAGGCTCCCGTCTCGTCGCCGGTATGTGGAACGCCGTTTTCGCAGGAAACGAACAGGGCTGCCAGGCAGGCCAGGATTGCCGCAAACTTGAACTTCTTCATAACAATTTGTTTTTAGATTTACGGATTCGCTTCAATTTCCGTTCCAGTGTCACTTGATGGGCTTGCCCATTTCGGAGGCCTCGGCGTCGGAGGAGTCGAGCTTGAAGAGCATAAAGTTGTCGTTCTCCTTGGTGCAGGGAGTCCACTCGCCGCCGTCCGGGCCGTTGGGGTCGCTGTATTTCGCGAAGTTGGTCCAGGCGGTGATCATCTTCTCGGAGAGGTCCCAGTCGCCTTTCGTCCAGGGACGCCAGCAATGCTGGAGCGACTTGAACACGAACCACAGGTCCGAAGAGTGGAAGGCGCCCTTGAGCCGGTCCTCGGGGTGGGAGCCGTCGTCCGGAAGCGGACGGGCGAACTCGTAGGCCCAGGCCTTGTTGCCCTTTTCCTGGCGGTCGGCGCAGAAGGCGGCGATGCCCTCCGACATATCCGCCATATCGTTGAGGGTGTAGCCGATCATATACGGGACGTCGGCCAGGGAGCCGTCCGCCGCGGCGTCGTCAAACACCTTGACGGACACGTAGCCGTCGATGATGGGCGTGATGGTGATGCCGGGGTTGCCGGTGGCGGAGGTATAGAGGGCAGAGGCCGCGTGGGCGGCGTCCGTGGCGGCAGAGCGCATCTTCCTGAGGTCGGTCAGGCCGGCCCAGTCCATCACGGCTTTCGCTTCCGCCTCGGCTTCCTGGAGGGTCTGGCCGCCGAACATCATCTTGATCATAGAAGGAGGGACGGCCGGGCCTGCGGCCAGGCTGAACTGCTGGTTCTTGACGACGTTCAGGCCGTTGGCGCTCATAATGACGGCCTTGTGGAAATACGGCTTGGCCAGCGGCGATGCGCAGAGGGTCCTGACGCTGCCGCCGCCCGCGCTCTGGCCGAAGATCATCACGTTGTCGGGGTCGCCGCCGAATTGGGCGATGTTGTTCTTTACCCACTTCAGGGACTCGATCTGGTCCAGGATGCCGTAATTGCCGGATACGCCGTGCGGGCTCTCGGCCGAGAGTTCGGGATGAGCCATAAAGCCGAAGATGCCGAGTCGGTAGTTGATGGACACCAGGACGACGTCCCGGGCGGCCCATTCCTGCGCGTCGAACTCGGGCTCCGAGCCCCAGCCTTCGCGGTAGCCGCCGCCGTGGATCCACACCGCCACGGGGGCCTTGCGGTCCGTCTGGCCAGGATATTTGGTCCACACGTTCAGGTACAGGCAGTCTTCGCTGCACTGCTTCTCTTCGCCGTATCCCCACTCCGTGAAGTAGTTACCCGGGTAATGCACGGCCTGATAGCTCGGGTGGCCGAATTCATCGGCCTTAAGGACGTCTTCCCACGGCTGTACGGGCTGTGGCTCTTTCCACCGCAGGTCTCCGACGGGAGGCGCGGCATAGGGGATTCCCCTGAAAACGAAAACGCCGTCCAGGTCGGCGGTGACGCCCTGGACCTGGCCCCCCTCGATGTTCAGGACAGGGCTGAGTTTTTCCGAAGTGTTGTTGCACGCGGCGAACGCCATCGCCGCGGCGAGGATAGCGAAGATTCTGAGTTTCATAATATAGTGCGGTTGATCAGAAGTTGTCCATATGGACCTCGAAATAGGACTGCGGATGGGCGCAGGTGGGGCAGATCTCGGGGGCTTTGGTGCCCACGACGATGTGGCCGCAGTTGCGGCACTCCCATACCTTCACCTCGCTCTTTTCGAAGACGGCGGCGGCCTCCACATTCTTCAGGAGCGCGCGGTAGCGCTCCTCGTGGCGCTTCTCGATGGCGGCCACCAGGCGGAACTTCTCGGCCAGTTCTTGGAAACCTTCCTCTTCCGCCGTCTTGGCGAAGCCCTCATACATATCCGTCCATTCGTAATTCTCGCCCTCGGCGGCGTCCAGCAGGTTCTGCGCCGTGGTTCCGACACCGTCGTGCAGTTCCTTGTACCACAGTTTGGCGTGCTCCTTCTCATTGTCGGCCGTCTTCAGGAACAGCTCGGCGATCTGCTCGAACCCGTCCTTCTTTGCCTTGGATGCGAAATAGGTGTATTTGTTGCGAGCCATCGACTCGCCGGCGAAAGCCGCCTCCAGATTTTTCCCGGTCTGGGTACCGGCATATTTGTTGGCCATAATCTTGTTGGTTATATAAAGCATACCAAGATACGCATTTTCTTCCATCCGTCCAACGCGATTCGTGAAGATTCCGTATCTTTACACTCGTATGGAGATTGCGCTGGACGGCCATTACGGGTACAGGAGGTTGATGGTTTCCTCCGTTCCCTGCATTCTGATGATGCTCGTGGAGAGCATCTACGGCGTCGTGGACGGCCTGTTCGTTTCGAATTTCGTGGGGAAGTCGGCCTTCGCCGCGCTGAACATCATCTGGCCGGCCGTGATGCTGGTGGGTGCGCTCGGACTGATGGTGGGTACGGGCGGGTCGGCGCTGGTGTCCAAGACGATGGGCGAGGGCGACCGGGACCGGGCCGAAGCCATCTTCAGTATGCTCGTCCGCTTCACGGTGATCCTGTCCCTGGTGTTTATGGTGCCGCTGCTGGTGTTTATGGAACCGCTGGCCCGGCTGCTCGGGGCGGAAGGGGAGACCGTGCACCTGTGCGTCGTGTACGGAAGCATCTGCACGCTGGGATTGCCGACGTATATGCTGCAGCTGTGTTTCCAGTCGTTTTATATGACTGCCGAAAGGCCGCAGCTCGGGACGGTGATGTCGATCGTCGGAGCCGTGACGAATATGGTGCTGGATGCGCTGTTCATCGTGGTGTTCCGATGGGGGTTGGCTGGCGCGGCGGCGGCGACGACGATCGCCAGCAGCGTGAGCGGAATCTTCCCGCTGTGGTATTTCTCCAGCCGCCGCAACCGCAGTTCGCTCCACCTCGTCCATTCCGCCCTTGAACGGGGACCTCTCCTGAAGGCGTGCGGAAACGGCCTGTCCGAATATGTCGGCAATATTTCCTGGAACATCCTCGCCATCTGCTATAACCTGCAGCTGCTCAGGATGATGGGAGAGAACGGGGTGGCGGCCTATGCGGTGCTGCTCTATTACGGATACGTCTTCGCTTCCGTCTTCTTCGGATTCAACATCACGGTCACGCCGGTCATCGGCTACAACTACGGGGCGGGGGACAAGGGCGAACTGAAGAGCCTGCTCAGGCATTCGGCTACCCTGCTTCTGGCGCTCGGGTTCCTGATGACCTTGATCTCGGAACTGTCCGCCGGCCCCGCCGCGCGGCTGTTCGTAGGTTATGATCCTGAGCTGGCGGCCCTTACGAAGCACGCCATCCGGCTGTATATGCTGAGCTTCTTCATCGCCGGATTCAACCTGTTCATCTCGGCATGGTTCACGGGACTGGGCAACGGCAAGGTCTCCGCCGTGGTGTCTTTCGTACGGAACCTCGTCTTCGAGCTGGGATTCGTCTTCCTGCTGCCCACGCTCCTGGGCCCGGACGGCATCTGGCTGGCCGTGGATGCCGCCGACCTGTGCTGCCTCCTGCTCGGCGTCACGCTCATCCTGGCCTGCCGCAAGCGTTACGGGTATTAATCTGATTATTCCTCCGGCAGGTTGCCCTTGCAGATCTGGTCGCGGATGATACCGTCGGTGACTTCGAAGAGCGCCTCGGAGCCGACGCGGGTCTTGCGCTGGCGCCCGTAGACCTGGGCGGCCGTGACGCCGTGTGCCTTCCAGTCGGCGCCGTCGTTGCTGTTGTTGAGCAGCAGGGGCTGGAGGTTGTCCAGCGAATGGGCGAATCGGGCCTCGGGGCTGCTCCAGTTCTCGAATTCGTCGAACAGGGCAGTCAGTTCCGCCTTCTGGTCGTCGGGCAGTAGGGAGAAGATCCGCTCCTTGGCCGCGTCCTCGCGCGCCTGCTGCGTCTTCAGACCCTCCGGGTCGTAGGCGTAGGTGTCGCCGGCGTCAATCTCCACGATGTCGTGGATCAGGCACATCATCATCGCTTTCGCGACGTCCACCGGCTCGTTGGCGTAGTCTTTCAGCAGCCAGGCCATCACGGCCATATGCCAGGCGTGCTCGGCGTCGTTCTCCGCGCGCCCGTGGCCCGACAGGTGCGTCTGCCGGAAGATGTTCTTCTCCTTGTCGATCTCCAGGATGAAATCCAGCTGCCGCCTCAGGCGTTCGTCCTTGCTCATCGTGCGGCGATGCATTCGATTTCCACCAGGGCGCCTTTCGGCAGGGTCTTGACGGCGATGGCGCTCCGGGCGGGGAAGGGGGCGGTGAAGAACTGGGCGTACACTTCGTTCATCGCGGCGAAATCGGCCATATCGGCCAGGAAGACCGTCGTCTTCACGACGTTGCCGAGGCCCAGCCCGGCCGCCTCCAGGATGGCCTTCGCATTGGTCAGGCTCTGGCGCGTCTGCTCTTTAATTCCGCCCTCGGGGAATGCTCCCGTGGCCGGGTCGATGGGCAGCTGCCCGGAAACGAATACGATGCCGGCGCCGCTGTCGATGGCCTGGCTGTACGGCCCGATGGCCGCCGGGGCCTTATCTGTCTGGATTGCTTTCATATTCTTTTTTTCTTCAAAGATACGTTAAAGAAACAATATCTTTCGTATATTGCAGACTATAAAAATCCAGTATTATGAACAAAAGGATAATTCCCGTGGCGCTTTCGCTACTCCTTGCTTTGACGGCATCCGCCCAACAGTCGAACGTGAACCTCAGCTACAACCCTCAGAAGGACACCGAAGGGTTGATCCCCTTCAGCGCGAATCTGAATTCGCCGCAGGTGAATGACGACCATACCGTCATTTTCCGGCTCAGGGCCCCGAAGGCGGAGTCTGTCGCCCTCTCGGGCGCGATGACTACGGTGATGGGCGTCCGGGGGAACATTCCTTTTACCAAGGGAGAAGACGGCATCTGGACCCTTACCATCGGCCCGCTCCCGGTCGATATGTACCAGTACAATCTCGTCGTGGACGGAGTCAGTATGGCCGATCCCAATAATACCTACGCCGCCTTTACGGCAATGCCTCCTTACAGCGAGCTCATCGTCCACGGCGACGGACCGTCCTGGTGGGACGCCAAGGATGTGCCTCACGGGGCCGTCACCCGTCATATCTACTACAGCCCTGTCACCAAGGGGGAGCGTGAGATCTATGTGTATACCCCTCCTCAGTACGATCCGCAGAAGGCATATCCCGTCCTCTATCTGATGGGCGGAAGCGGCGAGCTCCCGTCGAACTGGATGTATGACGGACGCGTGAACTTCATTATGGACAATCTTCTCGCGGAAGGGAAGGCCGAGCCGATGCTGATCGCGCTCGTGAACAATCAGGTCATTCACCGCAACCATCCTCAGCACGCCGAGCTCACTTTCGATATTATGGAGCGCGAGTACCGCGAGGCCGTCATCCCGTTCGTCGACAGTCATTACAAGACCATCGCCAATCCTCACGGCCGTGCCATTTCCGGCCTGTCGATGGGTGGCCGTCACACGATTTTCGTGGGCCTGAAGTCTCTGGATCTCTTCGCAAACTTCGGCGTCCTCAGCGCAGGTGACAACACCCCCGAGCAGACCCTTGGCGGATTCCTCAATGACCCGAAAGCCAATGACAAGGTGGACTATCTGTTCATCGGCCAGGGAGGTGCGGAAGAGAAGGGAATGTTCAATGTTCGCGTCAAGGGCCTCAGGGATGCCCTCGACCAGCACGGAATCGAATACGAGTACTTCTGTATCGGTGAGACCGGCCACGACTGGTCGACCTGGCGGCATCTCCTCTATTACGGATTCCTCCCGAAACTCTGGAAGAAATAGACCGGCTTTCAGGGGCCGTATTTGATAAAATAAGACAGCGGGATAAACAATTGTTTATCCCGCTGTTAATCAGTTTCAATAAACTCCGGGAAGCCACTGGATAGCGAACGGTATGCCGGTGAACCCGTAACAATGCTTTGATTATTCAGCCAAAACCGCTATTTTTACCTATGTAGTCAGCTAAAGCCAGCATCTTCTATGAACTTACGCAATCATCCCATTACCTTCATCCTATGCCTTATGGCCCTGCAGCCGTCATCTGCGCAGGACAAACCATTCCTGGAGGACCTCCCCTACTATCTGGAGAACCTTGCTGTGTTCGAGGTTGGCCAGGAACCCGGACGGGCATATCATATCCCCGCACAGAGCATATCCCTGAACGGCAAATGGCGTTTCCAGTACTTCGAGTCTCCATATGACGTGCCCGAGGACTTCTTCAAGCCTTCGTTCAACGCGCGCAAATGGCCCGTGATCGAAGTGCCGTCCAACTGGGAAATGCAGGGATTCGGTCAGGCGATATTCCGCAATGTAAGCGCCCCGTTCGTAGTGACTATGCCGGAATCCCTCCTGGCGCAATACCGCCGCACACTGGAGGATCCCAATGCCACGGAGCAGCAGAAAAGGATGGCA
>JAFYZZ010000026.1 GCA_017548445.1 Bacteroidales bacterium
CCCCAGTCATCGGGCTTGCGCGGCTGGCCGTGGTTGGTCAGGCCGATGATGCCGCGGGTCAGGCCCGCGCCGTTGTCGGCCTGGATGCTGGCCGGATCGATCATGGCATAGCCCCAGCCGGCGGCGAGCAGCTGCTGGTTGGACGGCGGATCCTGGCCGGGAGCCTGCTGGGCCGGGCGCATAAACGCCGCGAAGGGATTGGCCGGCTCGAAAGGCTGCCAGGCGGGATACTTCTTCATCAGCTCCGCCGTCTCCGGATCGTTTTCCAGCAGGCGGCGCAGCGCCTTGTTGATAACGGCCATGTCGTCTCCGCCGGGCTTGACGGGGTTCGGGAGGTTCGCGGCGCCGAACATCATCAGCACAGGCACCGGGCCCTCGGCGTCGGCGGGCGTCACGACGACCATCTTGATGTCGACGGCAATCGACGGGCAGGCGGAGTTGTCCACGTGGCCGCGGAGCTGCTTGGCCTTGGCGCGGATGCGCCCGACGAACTCGATCTCCTCGGCCTCGACCGTCCAGGTGACGCCGGGGACATTGGCCGGGACGCGGCCGTACACCTCGCTCTCGAAGCCTTCGACGATCTCCGGCCGGCGGACCTCCCACCATTGCCTGGCGGTGGTCACCTTCTTGCCGGCATTGGTCCGGAGGATTTCCGGAAGCACGGGGAAGGGGTTGGCCTTGCTTTCGTCGTAGTTGGCGGCATAGGGGCTCTTCTCGTCCGCGTCGAAGCCGCGGCGGATGGATTTGATCCCCAATTGGTCAAGCATGTTCTGATGGTCCTGTTCGGCCGTGAACGTCACCGGTGCCTGCGCGAAGGATGCGGCGCAAAGCAGGCAGCCGGCCAGCAAAAGGAATATTCTCCTCATTCTTAAATGTGGTTTTATTTGATAAAGATACGAAAAATCGGCATTAGTAGTACCACGGACGCACGGCGACGCTGCGGATGCCGGAGCCGTCGTCCACGTGGCCCAGGATGCGGCGGACGCCGAGCAGCTCGCGCTCGTAGTAGTCCTCGCCGTCGGGGGTCAGCGAGCTGATCCGCACGACCTGTGAGGAATGGATGATCTTCTTGTCCCCGCAGTACATCGCCACGTGCGCTACCACCATCGGTTTGCGCGCCGTCGCGGGCGTGCCGAAGAAGAGCAGGTCGCCCGGCTGCATCTGCTCGAAATCATAGGGGATCTCCTCGCCCGTGTGGATCTGTTCGCGCGCGTTGCGCGGCAACACGATCCCGCACTGGCGATAGACGAACTGCGTGAAGCCGCTGCAGTCGAAATGCTTGACGCTCGCCCCGCCCCACATATAGGGCGTGCCGAGGAAGCGGCGCGCGGTCGCGACCAGCTGCTCGCGCGTGGCGACGCGGGTCCGCGTCCATTCGTCCAGGTCCTGGACGTCGCAGGCGCGCACCCAGCAGGCCTGCCCGGAAGGGCGATAGACCAGCACCCAGCCGTCGCGCGTCTCCGCGCCCCGGCGTACGAGGTCGCCCAGGGTGAAGTCGCACACGCGGTCCGCCGCCAGCGACGGCTCCGCATACAGATGCGCATACTCGGCCGTGCAGATGTATTTCGGGGCGGCGATCCAGGCGTCCTTCCCGGCTTCGTCCATAAAGGCGACGTTGAGCTCCGTCGTCCAGACGTCCCGGTAATCGGGAGCGTCCACCTTGCGCCAGTAGCGCTCTGCAC
The DNA here is from genome assembly GCA_017548445.1 of Bacteroidales bacterium. The sequence goes on from JAFYZZ010000026.1 coordinate 1,683, forward strand.
CTTTGACGCGCAGCACCGTGCCCATCAGGGCCTGGCTCTCGTTGCCGGATTCGTAGTCCGGCTTGAGCCGCAGGAAGCAGGATGAAGAATTGACGACCGCCCACTGGGGGCCGTCCCAGGTCTGCGCGCAAGCAGTAAATGCGGCGCACAGCAGCGCCGCAAGGAAAAGGGCTGTCCGTTTCATACGGACAAATATAAATGTTTTCTATTTAACCGCCTCGATCATCACGCGCTCGACTTCGTCGCGCGGCATCTGGCCGTCGAGGCTGATGAAGGTCACTTCCTCGCCGTCCACCGCGAGCATCACGAATCCGGTGACGGTCTTTTCCGTGCCCATCGTGTACATCTGGACGACTTCGCCGTCATTCTTGGCTTCCATCAGGAGCTCGTAGCTGCCGGTCTTGATGAAGCGTTCTACGTCGGAGCGGAGGCTGGCGTTGATGCTCTGGTTCTCGCTGTTGATGATATACATTCCGGACAGGGAACGGATCAGCGGGGAGAGGTTGACGGAGTTTTCGTCCACTTCGATGTTGGGAATCTTGCCGATCAGGCGGAACATCGCGGGAGAGATATAGACGGCGCTGACATTCTCGGCTTCGGAGTATTTCTGGTAGATGGATTTACCGTTCTGGGCAAAGGCCGTGACGGTGAGCAGCAGGGCTGCAAAAAGGGCGAATATACGTTTCATTTCGTTTGGATCTTATTAAGGACATTTTGGGGGATTTCGGCTGCGGCACCAGCCTCACGGGCGATGTCGAGGCCGCTGTTCATCTTGTCGGAGATGGTCCGGAAGGCCTTCTCGACTTCGGCATAAGCCAGGCGCGGGTCGTCGAAGGTATCCTTCGGGCCGCGCTGCGGCAGGGCGATGATCGCAGCGGCTGCGGCCGCTACGGCGAGCGAAGCGTAGGGAATCCAGCGGGTCGGGCGGGGCCGGGCCGCCTCCGCGATCTCGCGGGCGGCGAGGGTCTGCCGGAGGCGCTCCTGCAGCCCGTCGGGGACGGGTGCGGCGGCGCGGACGGCCTGCTGTTCCAGCTCTTCGATGCTGAGGTTTTCTATGTCTTCGAGGGTCTTCATATCATTGTTTTTATTTTTCTTCTCGCCTGCGAGAGCAGGACGCGTAAAGTAAGGTTTCCTATGCCGGTCCGTTCGGTGATCTCCTCGTAGGAGAGGCCGTCCAGGGTCCGGAGCGTGAGCACGGTGCGGTGCCTGTCAGGCAGGGACTTGATGGCGTCGAGCACCTTCGCGAGCCGCTGTTTGTCGTCGACCGCCTCGTCCTGCCGTCCCGGCCATTCCGGCTCGGGGAGCTCCGGCGGGACCGACACCTTGCTGCGGCGCCGCACGCGGTCGAGACAGAGGTTGCGGAGCACCCGGATCCCGTAGCCCTTGGGGTTGTGGACGCTGTCCAGGGAATCGCGGTCCGCCCAGAGCTTGAGGAAGAGTTCCTGTACGGCGTCTTCCGCCTCGGCCGCATCCTCGAGGATGTAGTGGGCCACCTGGTAGAAAGTCCCGGACAGGGGCAGGTACTCGGTCTGGAAGCGTTCGCTAGTCATTTGCCAGGAGTCTTCCGACCGCCTCCATCGAGACGTTGCCCAAAACATAGACCAGCGAGCAGTCCGCGGCGTTGAACAGGACAATGTCCCGCACTCTGCCACTCCGGTCGTCCAGCGTCCCGTACAGCTGCATGCCCGACCCGTCGTCGTGCATCTCCATCAGGAGCTCGCAGCCATCCAGGGCCCGGGCGATGCGCCGGGAAATGCGGTCGCGCAGGCTGTCGTCGCAGTCGCTGTATTCCAGGAAGGTGAAGTCTTTCACGCCGTTCAGGAGCGCCATCGCCTTCCGGGAATCCTCGTCCGCGGAAGCGGCCACCCTGGCGACGCTTTTCGCCGCTGCGGTGGCGAACCAGCCGAGGTGGAACGTCTCGACGCCTTCAAAGTGGCGGAATTCGGAGACGATCGAATTCAACCGGGCCCGGGGGACCGTCCTGTAGGAACGCCCTCCGGCAAAAGCGGCCAGCGGCAGCAACAGCAGCAGGAAAAGCAGGATAATAAGTTTTCTCATTGTCTTTCTATTTAATGAATTATCGGAACCGCGGGCGGCGCGCCTCAGCCCGGTTCCGATAATAAGACGGACAATTAACGAAAATGTTAACGGATATTTTCAAATTATTTTTCGGTGGCGTCCGGCAGGATGATGACCACCGTGCCGACCTTGACCCGGGCCTTCAGGTCCAGGATGTCCTCGTTACGCATACGCACGCACCCTTCCGTAGCGCGCGTACCGATGGATTCGGGGAACGGCGTGCCGTGGATGCCGATGTCCCAGAAGCCCGGAACGTCCAGGCGCAGGAACCAGGGACCGTAGGCGTCGGGAATGGGGCCCTTGCCGTCCTTGAAATCATGCGAGAGGCCCTTGGCATTGAGCAGCTGGTTGATCTTGAACGTCCCTTCCGGCGTCTTGTGGTCGCCGCGGACCTTCTTGGGGCCATAGTTGACGGCGACGGAGATGCCGTATTCCTTGATGGGGTTGCCCTGCGGATCGACGAGGGTCAGCGTGAGGGACTGTTTGTCCACGACCACGAACGGAGCCTTCTCCGCCTGGTCGAGATACTGCGTGAAACGGCTCTGCGCGCCGGCGGAAAAGGCCGGAAGCAGCGCCACCAGAAAGAGGATCAGTTTCTTCATAACGGGACAAAGATAAACAAAAATCGCTTTCCACCCTTGTAACATCTTTCTTTTAGGATGTTACACACGCGGGCGCGATGTGCACAGATGTTACATTTTTCCTTATCTTTGGTCTGCAACACGATGACCATGCGGAAATTTCTACTCATTCTTCTTCTGTTTCTGGCCCCGCTGACGCTCCCTGCACAGCGTTGTATTATGCTGTCCGTCGGCGACGGACTTAGCAGCAGCAACATCAACGCCCTGTATCAGGACAGCCGGGGGAACATCTGGATCGCCACCGACAACGGCGTCAGCCGTTACGACGGACTGGGCATCCGCAGTTACAAACACGACCCGGCCGACCCCAATTCCCTGGCCCACAACATCGTCCGCTGTTTCGCAGAGGACGGGCAGGGCCGCCTGCTGGTCGGCGGCCAGCGCGGCGTCCAGTTCTATGATCCGCTGACCGACGCCTTCTCCACGCCGCTGGAGCTGGAGCCCGGCGTCCCCTACGTCGGGATGGTCAACCATATGCTCCCGTACAACGACCACACCATCTGGACGTCCGGCGACGACCTGCTGAAGGTGGTTTCCGAAGACGACGGCAACGTCAGCATGGCCCAGCTCCGCATTCCGATTCCGACCCGCTGGACGGGCTCGCTCCAGATGAGCGAGGACGGGACGGTCTGGTGCGCCCGTCACGGAGACGGCATCTACAAACTGAATACGGGCGGCTTCTGGTCGCAGTACCGTCCGGAGAATTTCAAGGACCGCTTCGTCGTGATTTCCAACGTCGTGGACGGCGTCATTTACGCCTCGGACCATTCCGGCAACGTCGCCCATTATGATCCGGCCACGGACCGCTTCGTGCCGGACCCCACCCCCGGGCTGGAAGGTTTCCGCTTCGGGAACATCCTGAATACCGGCGACGGCCGCGTCCTCTTCTGCACGGACGGCAACGGCATCCAGGTCCTGGACGTCGCCACGGGTACCTGGTCGCAGTTCCGTTCCGATTCCATCCCCTGCGACCCGACGACGATGAGCGTCCACGGCATCCTGAAGGACCGCGATGGCAACCTGTGGCTGGCCGCCTACCAGCGGGGCGTCATTATGATTCCGGCGCAAGATGTCGCGTTCCACTATATCGGCAGCCACTCCTATGTGTCCGACGTGATCGGCGATATGCCCGTCTCTTCCCTGCTGGCCGAACGCGACGGCAAGCTGTGGGTCGGCACGCAGGGCGACGGCCTCTACCTGCTGGACGCGGACCTGTCCCAGCTGAAGCACTACAAGCGGGAGGACGGCTTCCCGGACGCCATCTTCGACCTGACGAAAGACAAGGCCGGCAATCTCTGGTTCGGCTCCTTCGAGCGCGGCCTGTGGCAGCTCGATCCGCGAAGCGGCGTGCTGGTCAACACGGCGAAACTCAACAAGGACGACCGTCCCGCAGAGATCCCCCGCAGCATCGCCCTCGACCGTTCCGGCCTGTTCTGGATCGGCGCGATGGGCTACGGCCTCTACTGTTACGATCCGGTCCGTCACAGGACGACGCAGCCCAATATCCAGGACGAGACCGTCAACCCCCGGATCGCGGACCTGCTGATCCGGGGTAACAACCTCTACATCGCCACTGCAAAGGGCGTCTATCACCTGGACATCACCACGCAGCCCCTGTCCGTGTTGCACCATGCCCTGACGGATTCCCAGGTCTATGCCCTGGCGGCGGACAGCAAGAACCTGTATGCCTGTACCATCGACGGCCTGGCCATCCTGGATCCGTCCACGCTGGACGCGAAGATGATCACTAAGGCCGACGGCATGCCCGACAATGCGGTATATAGCGTGGAGATCGGTCCCGAAGGGGAACTGTGGCTCTGCACCAGCACGCGCCTGGTGCGCTACGATCCCAACAACGGCTCCCTCGGATACGCCGAAGACGACCTGCTCGTGGGAGAATTCCTCCGGAAGGTCTCCACAGCCGGTCCCGACGGCCGCGTCTTCTTCGGCGGCATCGACGGCATCACCTGCTTCAAACCGGCGGAACTTCCCGCCCCCGGCGCACCGCCCCACGCCAAGATTGTCTCCTTCATGGTGGGAGGACGCCACGTCCCGCCCCAGAAGGACGGCACCTTCGTGTTACCCAACACGGAGCATTCCTGCACCGTCTATTTCACGACGGAGGAGTTCGACAGCCCCTCCAATATGCAGTTCCGCTATTCGATCGACGGCAAGAACTGGACGAAACTCGCCCGCGGGCAGACCAGCGTCACGCTCGGCAACCTCAAGCCCGGACGGTACAAGTTCCTCGTCAAGTCGGTCTTCTGGTCGCGCCCGACCGAGCCGACCTCCATCTCGATCCGCGTGCAACCCTCCTGGTGGGGCTCCGTCCTCGCCATCGGGCTGTATTTCCTGGTGGGCCTGCTGCTGCTCGGCGTCATCATCTTCCTGCTCCGGCACGTCTCGCAGGGCCGCAAGGAGCTGGCCCGCTACGCCCGGGAACAGAGCAACAAGGAAGAGAAACTGCATTTCTTCCTGAGCCTCTCACACGAGATCCGCTCGCCGATGACCCTGGTCAAGGCGCCGCTCCAGAAGCTGATCGAAACCGATCCGGACCCGCAGCGGCAGCGCATCTACGCCGACATCGGGCGGAACGCGGACACCGTCCTCCAGATGCTCGACCAGACGATGGACATCAGCAAGGCGGACGAGGGCGCAATGAAGCTCTCGTTCACGCCCGTCGCGCTGGTCCAGTACGTCTCGGACGTCTGCGACCTGTTCCGGATCCAGGCCGAGCACAACGGACAGCGCCTCGCCTTCCGTTACGCCTGCTCCAAGGATATGGAAGTCTGGCTGGACCCGAACTACTTCGGCAAGGTGGTCGCCAACCTTCTTTCCAACGCGTTGAAATACACGCCGAGCGGCGGTAACATTTCTGTTACCGTGCTCGCGGGCTCCGATACGGCCACCGTCGAAGTCAAGGACACCGGCAAGGGCCTGGACGAAAGCGAAATCCAGCACATCTTCAACCTGTTCTACCAGGAGCAGGGGGCCGCATCCGGCACCGGCATCGGCCTGTATTTCGCCAAGACCATCACCGAGCTGCACCACGGCACCATCAAGGCGTCCAACAACCCGGACGGCGAAGGCTCCGTCTTCACGGTCACGCTGCCGCTGGGCAACGCGCACCTGAGCGACGAGGAGATCAAGGAGAAGGACCAGAAGGAAGGATACAAGATGGACCTGACCGTGCCGCAGATCATTCTCCCCGAAGAGCCGCAGGGCGGCACGGGCCGGGAGAAGCACACGCTCCTGATCGCCGACGACAACAGCGAGATCCGCCACTGGCTGGCCAACGAGCTTGCCTCGGAATACCGGATCCTGCAGGCCGAGAACGGCAAGAACGCCTACACGATGGCCCTTTCCGAGCATCCCGACCTGCTCATCAGCGACGTCATCATGCCCGGCATGGACGGCTTCGAGCTCTGCGAGAAGATCCGCAAGAATCCCAACATCAGCTCCCTGCCGGTCATCCTCCTGACGGCCCGCGTCATGGACCAGGACAAGATCGAGGGTATGGAAGCCGGCGCCGACGCCTATATGACCAAGCCGTTCAACCTCGAGGTCCTGCGGACGACCGTGGAGAACCTGATCAAGGGTCGCGAGCGCCTAAAAGTCACGCTCACGCCGCCCAAGGTGGACGAAAGCGACATCCGCGCGGTCGGCATCAAGACTCCGGACGACCGCCTGCTCGAGCGCATCGTGCGCATCGTCAATGAGCACCTGGGTGACCCGGAGCTGACGGTCGAGCAGGTCGCGGGCGAGGTCGGCATCAGCCGCGTACATCTGCACCGCAAGCTCAAGGAGCTGACCGGCCAGACCTCGCGCGACTTCATCCGCAACCTGCGGCTGAAGAAAGCGGCGGAAATGCTGGCCGAAAAGAAATACGCCATCTCCGAACTGGCCGACGCCGTCGGCTTCCTGAGCGCGAGTTCCTTCACCACTGCCTTCAAGACGCTCTTCGGCGTCAGCCCGACCGAATACGGGCAGCAGCAGAAGGATTTGTAACGCGGCGTAAAGGGAATGTAACACGCTGTTACCTCCATCAAGTTTTATGTTACATCGGAAGAAGGGTCTATAATAGGTGTGATCTATCTTTGTCGGTGCTGTGACACGACAACTTCACAACCATTTATAACCTTTCATTCTAACTGTAATGCTAAAACATCTGATGAAGGTGACCGGTATCCTGGCGATACTCTTCACCGTTTGGGGAGGCTTCGACGCTTCCGCACAGAACCGCACCATCAGTGGCACAGTCGTTGACACCGGCGGACTGCCGGTCATCGGCGCCGCCGTCACCGTGGTCGGCAATTCAAAGATTGGTGCAGCCACCGATATTGATGGCGCATTCACCCTGAACATTCCTGAGGGGGCCAATATCTCCATCGAGAGCATTGGTTACAAGTCACAGACCATCGCCGTCGGCACGCAGTCTGTCTTCAACATCGTCCTCGAAGAGGATACCGAGATGCTCGAAGAGACCGTCGTCATCGGTTACGGCGTCCAGAAAAAGAGCGACCTCTCCGGTTCCGTCGCATCCGTCAAGGCTGCGGACCTGGCAGACCGTTCCACTTCCGATGCCGCCGCCGCCCTCCAGGGCAAGGCAGCCGGTGTCCAGATCTTCAACGCTTCCGGTGCTCCGGGTGAGGGTTCTTCGATCCGCGTCCGCGGTATCTCCTCCAACAGCGGCTCCGGCCTCGGCCCGCTCCTCATCGTGGACGGTCTGAAAGTGGACAACATCAACTACCTCGATCCTTCGATGATCGAGTCCATGGAAGTCCTGAAGGACGCCGCCTCCGCCGCCATCTACGGTGCGCAGGCCGGTAACGGCGTCGTGCTCATCACCACCAAGAGCGGTTCCAAGAGCAAGGACGGCACCATCTTCTACAACTACAAGCTCTCCGTCGACCAGCTCGGTCACCACGCCCAGGTTATGAACGCGGCGCAGTACATCGACTGGCAGCACACCGCCGGCCTTCTCGGCACGCCTGAGGAACTCATCGCCAACGGCACCTGGGACGGCGTGACCGACACCAACTGGGCGGATGTCCTCTACGGGATCGGCCGTACGCACAACCACACCTTCGGCGCCCAGGGCGGTAACGACCGCGGCTCCTACTTCCTGTCCCTCAACTATGTCGACCAGGACGGTATGGCCCGTGGCGACAAGGACGTCTACAAGCGTTTCACCGCCCAGATCAACGCCGACTACAAGATCAAGTCCTGGTTCACCGTCGGCACCAACACCTCCATCGAGCACTATGAGCGCCAGGCCCTCGGCGAGCACTCCGAGTACGCCGGTAGCGGCGCCGGCCTGCTCGGTACCCTCATCATCGACCCGCTCACCCCGGTGTACTTCAAGTCCTACGATGAACTGAGCACCGGCATGCAGCTCGCCGTCGACGCCGGCAAGCAGAAAGTTTACGGTCCCGCCGAGCATCCCGACTGGTGGTATGCCACCTCCAAGATCCTCGAAGGTGACGGTATCAACCCGCTCATCTACCGCGACCGCAACCAGAACCGCAGCGAGGGCTGGAACATCCGCGGCACCGTGTTCGCCAACCTCACCCCGATCAAGGGCCTGGTGATCACCTCCCGCCTCGGTTACCGCATCGCCCAGAGCTACTCCAGCAACTTCGAGGAGCCTTACTACGTCAACGCGAAGGCTTACTCCACCGTTTATAAAGTCAGCGCGACTTCTTCCCAGAACTACTACTATCAGTGGGAAAACTTCGCCAACTACAACAAGGACTTCGGCAAGCACAGCGTCAGCGCGATGGCCGGTATGTCCTATACCCGTTCCGACAACCGCAGCGTCGGTGCCAGCATCGAAGGTGAGGATCCGCTCAAGGGTTACGCCGAGAACTTCCGTTACCTGACCCAGGACAACGGTTCCGGTACCAAGAGCATCAGCGGCGGCGCTCCGAGCCAGTCCGCCCAGATCTCCTACTTCGCCCGTCTCGGTTACACTTACGACAACCGTTATAATATCCAGACCAACTTCCGCGCGGATGCGTTCGACTCTTCCAAGCTCTCCCCGAAGAACCGCTGGGGCTACTTCCCCTCCGTCTCCGGTTTCTGGAACGTCAGCAACGAGCGCTTCTTCAAGGACAACGTCAACAAGAACATCCTCAGTTTCCTGAAGGTCCGCGCCTCCTGGGGCGTCAACGGTAACATCGCCGTGCTCTCCGGTTATCCTTACTCCACGTCGATCTCCTACAACAGCCAGAACTATCAGTTCGGCGACACCGAGGCCCTCACCCTGGGTTCCATCCCCGACGGCCTGGCCAACCCTGACCTGACCTGGGAGACCTCCGTGCAGACCGACCTCGGTCTCGACCTCCGGATGTTCAACAACCGCCTGACCTTCGGCTTCGACTGGTACAACAAGAACACCGAGGGCCTGCTCGTGAACATTTCCCCTGTGGCGGAAGTGGGTATCGGCAGCACCACCGTCAACGCCGGCGCCGTCAACAACCGCGGCTTCGAGTTCGAACTCGGCTGGCAGGACACCGTCGGCGACCTGCACTACAGCATCAACGGCAACCTGTCCACGCTGAAGAACACGGTCACCTACCTGGAGCCGACCGTCGGCCACCAGAGCGGTACCGGCTTCGCCAACTACAAGCTCAAGACCTACTTCGAGACCGGTTACCCGGTGTGGTATCTCCGCGGCTACAAGTACGCCGGCATCGGCGAGAACGGCAAGGCCAACTACTATGACATCGAGGGCAACATCACCCAGTCCCCGACCGACAACGACCTCCAGTACATCGGCAACACCCTTCCGACCCTGACCTACGGTCTGACCCTGCGCCTCGAGTGGAAGGGCCTCGACCTGACCGTCTTCGGCACCGGTGCCGCCGGCTACAACCTCGTGCCCTGCGTGTACCGTACCCAGCACATGAACATCAACTCCCTGACCTACTTCTACGAGCAGGCCGGCAAGACCATCCCGACGATCGACAAGATCTGGGACCAGACGGACTTCTGGAGCTCCGATGCCACCATGTTCAAGGGTGATTACTTCAAGATCAAGCAGATCCAGCTCGGCTATTCCCTGCCGAAGAACTGGCTCAAGAAGGTCGCCATCAGCAGCATGCGTATCTATGCTTCCATGGACGACTGGTTCGTCCTGACGAACTATCCCGGCTTCGACCCGGAGACCGCTTCCACCGGCGCTTCGTCCGGCCGTGGCCTCGACAAGGGTTCCTACCCGAACGCCAAGCGTCTTCTCTTCGGTGTCAACATCTCCTTCTAATCTGACAGTATCATGAAAAAATATCTCATTTTTGGTTTGTCCGCTGCACTGGCGATGTTCACCACCACCTCGTGCAACCAGGACCTGCTGAATATCCAGCAGAAAGGTGTCATCGCCTACGAAGATTTCTACGAGACGGACGAAGACGCCAAGTCTGCCCTGACCGCGGTCTATGCTGAATTCATCAATACGTTCAACAACTCCGGCGGTGTCAACAACCCCTCCTGGAACGTGGTTTCCAACGCTTGCGGCGACGAGCTCTACTGGGGCGGCGGCAAGAAGAACGGTAGTAGCGAAGGCGCTCAGGACATGAACGAATTCCGCAACACCTACGACAGCACCATCAAGCACATCAAGACCATCTACAAGCAGTTGTACAGCCTTATCTACAAGTGCAACCTGGTCATTGACCACTTCTATGGCGAGAACGGCGAACTGATGACCTCGAAGACCAAGGAGGAGTGCGTGGCCGAAGCCCGCGTCATCCGCGCCTGGGCCCACTTCTATCTCGCCTCCTACTGGGGCACCCCGCCCCTCGTGGACCACGTCCTTCCCGGCGACGCCCGTCCGACCAACACCGACCATCAGGTCCTGATGAACTGGATCATCGACGAGTTCAAGGCCGCCCTTCCTTCCCTCCACCCGCGTGATTACTACGGTGCCACGGAAGGTGCCTACAGGATCACGGAAGGTGCCTGCCTCGCCTTCCTCGGCAGAGCGCAGATCTTCAACAAGGACTGGGCCGGTGCCAAGCAGAGCCTCAAGGCGGTCATCAACTCCGGCCAGTATGATCTGGTGCCTACCGAGAAGATCGCTGACCTCTTCCACGTGGCCGGTGACGGCTGCGAGGAGAAAGTCCTCGAGATGAACTATGTGTACAACGACACCTACGGCAAGTACGGCGGCGGCAAGTTCCACTATCAGCGCAACCAGGCCCTGTTCCTCCGTATGTTCAAGGCCTATCCGGACATCCTCATCAAGGAAGAGGGCTGGGGCAACAACTGCGCTCCGACCAAGCCCTTCGTCGACGCGATGATGAGCCACGAGCCCAACTCCGCCCGCCGCAAGGCCTGGATGGCCTCCTACGAGGAGCTCATCGCCGACTACGACTACACCAACTTCAAGGGCAAGAATGTCGATGCCAAGAGCGACGGCACCCTGATGACCCGTGAGGAGAAACTCATGGACCCGAACCGCGGTCTCGACTTCAACAAATACGAGGAACTGTACGCCAACTACGGCTACTTCTTCCTGAAGTTCATGCCCCGCGCCTCCGACCTCATCCCGAACAACTCCACCGTGACCGAGGAGAACCGCATCGTGATGCGTTACGCCGAAGTCCTCCTCCTCTACGCCGAGGCCTGCGCCCAGAGCGGTTCCGACCTCGAAGACGGCCTGAAGTACCTCAACAAGGTGGCCGAGCGTGCCGGCGCCCCGCTGTATGACGCCTGCACCCTGGAGAACGTCAAGCAGGAGAAGTGGTTCGAACTGGCCTGGGAAGGCACCCGCTTCCTCGACCTCGTCCGCTGGGGCGACGCCGCCGAGAAGCTCGCCTTCCGCGCCCACGACAAGACGCCGTACCTCTTCGACGAGTTCTACGTGCACAACACGAAGGGCAAGGAGATGAGCGGCCAGCCGCACAAGGCCAAGGTCATCTTCAAGGATGACGGCTGGGGCGCCTCCGGCGGCGGTTTCCAGAAAAAACACGAGCTCTATCCTTTCCCGTTCGACGTGGTCGAACTGAACCCCTGGAACGAGGAAACGGGCGAGGGCCTCAAGCAGAACCCCGGTTGGGAATAGAGTATTTCTTTTTAGTAGTGAAAAACCACAATATATAAGGGTTAATTATTAGGAACGGAAAAGCCGGCCCGTGAGGGTCGGCTTTTCTAATTTTTGGAAGTATTTGCTATCTTTGGTGACGCTGACACAAAACCAATCATCCAATATGACCAAACGTTTCTTCCTGTTTCTGGCGGTCCTGCTGACAAGCATGCAGGCCCTAGCCCAGACACCCGACCCCAATTTCTTCATCTATCTCTGCTTCGGCCAGTCCAATATGGAGGCGGGCGCCCGCCCGGCCGAGCAGGACAAGGATTTCAACAATCCGCGCTTCCAGTTCATGGCGGCCGTGGATATGCCGCGCTTCGACCGCGTGCGCAACCACTGGTACACCGCCGTCCCGCCCATCTGCCGGCAGACCAACAACATGGGCCCGGTCGATTTCTTCGGGCGCAAGATGATCGAGGTGCTGCCCGAGCAGTACCGTGTCGGCGTGATCAACGTCTCCGTGGCGGGCGCGAAGCTCGAGCTCTGGGACAAGGACGCCTGCGAGGAGTACCTCGCGATGGAGGCCGCCGACCCTTCGCGCGGCTGGCTCGTGGATATGGCGCGGGAATACGGGATGAACCCCTACCAGCGCCTGCTGGAGACCGCCCGCGAGGCGCAGAAATACGGCGTCATCAAAGGAATGCTCCTGCACCAGGGCGAGTCCAACCCGGACGACCCCGCCTGGCCGGGCCGCGTGAAGAAGATCCACGACGACCTGTGCGCGGAGCTGGGCCTGGACCCGGCGGAGATCCCGCTGCTGGCCGGTGAGCTGAAATATGCCGAGCAGGACGGCGTGTGCGCCGCTTTCAACGACGTGGTGCTGCCGCACCTGCCGGAAGTGATGCCCAACGCCTACGTCATCTCCGCCCTCGGCTGCGAGAGCACGGGCGACCAGTTCCATTTCAACACCGAAGGCATGCGCCTGATGGGTACGCGGATGGCGGAGAAGATGCTCGAACTGCAGGGTTTCACGCAGCCCGAGCGCCGCAACCTGATCCTGGTGCCGGAAGAGCTCGGCATCCGCATCAGCCCGACCCTCGCCGGCATCTTCTTCGAGGACATCAACCAGAGCGTGGACGGCGGCATCTGCGCGCAGCTGATCCAGAACAATTCTTTCCAGGCCTACAACGTCCCGGACGGCCCGGAGAATGAATTCTCGCAGTGCGACACCGTCTTCTTCGGCTGGTCGGTCGTGCGCGGAGAAGGTGCCGTCGGCACCGCCCGCGCCGTGGACGACAAGCCGCTGGTGAAGAAACTCAAGCGCTGGTACGACTACGATCCGAACGACCCGTACGACGACGAACTGCGCTACAAGCAGTACAGCGTACGCTTCGACATCGAGCAGCCCGGCGCCGGCTTCGGCATCGCCGCCAACGGCTACGGCATCGCCGAATACAAGAAAGGCCCCGGCCTCATCTACTCCGACAACACGCAGGCAGCCTCCATCCCGGCCCAGGAGGGCGTCAGCTACGAACTCGGCCTCTACCTGCAGGGCAAGAAATACAAGGGCAGCATCTCCGTCTATCTCGAGGATGCCGCGGGCAACCGCAATTCCAACGTGCTCACCTTCTCCCGCCTCGGCAAGGACTGGAAGCAGTACGGCGGCACCCTGACCGCGGAGCGCTCGGTGGACAGCCGCCTCGCCATCGTCGCCGACGCGAAGGGCACCTTCTGGCTGGACTTCGTGACCCTCGTGCCGGAAGCCTCCCAGCTCTGGAAGGACGGTCAGTACGGCCCCTTCCGCAAAGACCTGCTGGAGGCGCTGGAAGCCCTGCACCCGACCTTCATGCGCTTCCCGGGCGGCTGCGCCTCGGAAGGCCCGAACTACTTCGGCCAGGTGTTCTGGAAGAACAGCATCGGCCCCCGCGAGGAGCGCCTCGGCTTCCGCAACCACTGGGGCTACTGGACCTCGCAGTACATCGGCTTCTATGAGTACCTGCTGATGGCGGAGGGCCTCGGCGCCACCCCGCTGCCGGTCCTCAACAACGGCGTCACCTGCCAGTTCGCGGGCCACAAGTACATCGCCCCGCTGGAGACCCAGGCCGACCGCGACCGCTTCTACGACATCTTCGTCAAGGACGCGCTCGACTTCATCGAGTTCTGCAACGGCGACGTGCACACGGAGTGGGGTGCCATCCGCGCGCAGCTCGGCCATCCGGCGCCGTTCAACCTCAAATACCTCGGCATCGGCAACGAGAACCAGGGCGCGGAGTTCTGGGAGCGCTTCGACATCATGTACAAGGCGGTGAAGGAGAAATATCCCGAGATCACCATCATCTCCACGGCAGGCGCCCGCGACGCCGGCCGGGAGTTCAATAACAACTACGCCGAGATCGACGCCAAGTACCCCGACACCATCGTGGACGAGCACTACTACAAGGGCGACGCCTGGTTCCTCAGCCAGGGGAACCGCTATGCACCCGGCGCCCAGCGCGGCAACGAGGGCCACACCTACGACCGCAGCAAGCCTACGCGCGTGTTCGTTGGCGAATTCGCCAACAACACCGCCAACAACGCCTATTCCTCCGCCCTCGCGGAGGCGGCCTACTGGACCAGCCTGGAGCGCAACTCCGACATGGTCGTGATGGCGGCCTACGCCCCGCTCTTCTGCAAGAAGGGCTTCAACAAGTGGGATTCCAACCTCATCTGGTTCGACAACCGCGGAATGTGGCGTTCCTGCAACTACTGGTACCAGCAGCTCTTCTCCGTGGCGGGCGACCACGCCTTCGCCACGTCGGAAGTGCTGAACGGCGGTACGCCGGACGACAAGGTCTATACCTCACCGACCATCGACACCACGACCGGCGAGATCTTCATCAAGTTCGTCAACACCGAGGCGGCGAACAAGCTGGTCACGGTCGCGACCGGCAGCGCCACGGCCTACGAGGCCACGCTGGAGTTCGTCTCCTCGCACGACACGTCCGTCAAGAACCAGGGCAGCCAGAACTACTATTCCAGCCACCCGGACTACGCCGCGCCGGCCGTCGGCCCGCGTGCGGGCGAACGTCCCGGCCTGGTCGGGATGGCCTTCCGCTTCGGCCGCCGCGTCAAGTACACGGAGCCGGTGGTGCCGCACACCAAGGCGCTCGGCACC